>DATEKZ010000234.1:0-2103 GCA_035277185.1 Verrucomicrobiia bacterium | reverse complement strand
CAGGTTTTTCCGCCGGGGACGGACGTCGTCTATTTCAACCTCTCCTTCGGTTGCCCGCCCGTGGGAGGCTTCGCGACGAGGGGCATTGGGAAGGCCGGCCCCGAACCGGAGATTTGCGCGACGAACTGGCCGATCCGCAACCTGCCGGTGCTGCGCCAAGGCACCAACATCATGAGCACGAATTTCTTCCGCTCGACCAACAGCTACTACTTCCCGCTGACCACCAATGGCGTGCCGTTGTATTTTACCAATTACGGCTACCGCTTCAGCACCAACGTCGTCACGAACGCCCCACCAACCACCAATGGCGCCACGATCCGATTTATCCGCACGCGTCAGTTCAGTGGCTTCACCAACCAACCGTTGCGATATTACCCGCCGGTGAATTTGATCGGCACCAATGTCGTGTTCAGCGATTACCTGTGGTTCAGCAACAGTGTGCCGGTGACAAATTTTGGAACCTTCTCCAGCACCGCCAAGCCCGTGTTCCCCAACCACGAGCAGGGCGAGAAGGAATGCGCGCCCATCTCCATCCTTAACAGCCTCGAATACCTCAACGCGGTCTTTCAGCTTGGCATCGGGACAAATCACCTCAACACCAACTCCATGAAGACCGCCACGCTTTGGACGACGAACGGTGCGCCTGGCAACGATCCGGCCAACCCCACGTGGGTCCAGGCCAAGAAGGATTACATGGCCCAGCACAACCTGCCCATCGCCACCGAAGTGACCACTAATGCTTTTCTCGCCCGCGCGGCGTTGCGGTCCTGTTACGATGTCGAACTCATGGTGTATGGTCACGTGGTATGCGTGGTCGAAATGACCCTGCTGACTGACGGTAATTGGAAGATGGTTTTGCACGATGATCAAAAGCAGGGGAAAGAAGGTGGCACGTATCGAACCACGGCGATCTACTACCCGGAAATCGGTTTGGTGTTTGGCAGCACCTTTACCCGGGAATTCGGCGCGTTCATCATCGAGCGGCCCGGACAATGATGCTCGCTGCTTTTCCGGATGCAATTCGTCCGTCACCGGACCTTCAGCGTAGCGGTCGGCCCGCGATCCTGCAGGTCGCAGAAACGGACCGCGGCCTTCCAGGCCGCGGTCCGCAGCATCCGGAAGTTCGGCGCCTCAACATCGCACCACTCCAGGACGCCAGCAGTCGCTCGCTCAGTCAGCCTGAAGGCTGGACTTTTGGGAGAAATCCCCGTTTCCTCTCCGGCAACCAATACCCATGACCTGGTTGCAGAATTATGATCCGCTCGGAAACGCGTTTCTTTCCACAACCGTCGCCGCCATTCCAGTTGTCGTGCTGCTGGGTGCGATCGCCTTCTTCCACATTCGCATTCACTACTCGGCTCTACTCGGCTTGGCCGTCGCGCTAACCATCGCCTTGTTCGTTTACAAGATGCCGGCGAAGGCAGCCCTGGCGACAATCGGTTATGGCGCCGCGTATGGCCTGTTTCCCATCGGCTGGATCATTCTCAACCTGATCTTTCTTTATCAACTCACGGTGAAGAAGGGTTGGTTCGAAATCCTCCGCAACAGCCTCGGTTCCTTTGCTCCGGATCCGCGTGTCCAGGTGATTCTGATCGCCTTTTCGTTTGGCGCGTTTTTCGAAGGCGCGGCCGGCTTCGGAACACCGGTCGCCGTCACGGCGGCGATCCTGATTCAACTTGGGTTCAAACCGCTGCAAGCCTCGGGACTGTCGCTCATCGCCAACACCGCACCCGTGGCCTACGGCGCGCTGGGCACGCCGATCATCGCGCTCGCGGGAGTAACCGGCCTCGACCTGCACGACCTCTCGGCGATGGCCGGACGCCAGTTGCCGTTCTTCTCCGTGATCGTTCCCTTCTGGGTCGTGTGGGCGTTCGCCGGATTTCGCGGAATGCTCGGCGTTTGGCCCGCGGCGTTGACGGCGGGCGTCGCGTTTGCCATCCCGCAATTTCTTGTGTCGAACTTTCACGGCCCCTGGCTGGTGGACATCGTGGCGTCCATGTGTTCGATGGCCGCGCTCGGTGTGTTGTTGAAATGCTGGCGTCCGAAGGACAACTGGAAGCCGGCGAACGGAATGGAACCAACCCCGGCCGCGAATTCCCTGCA
>DATEKZ010000233.1:0-2056 GCA_035277185.1 Verrucomicrobiia bacterium | reverse complement strand
CACTACGGAATTCCGAATGTCTATGGCAGCCGCTTCCGACGCGTCTCGCTCGCAAAGGACGGCGAACGCGGCGGGTTGCTCCGCCAGGGAAGCGTTCTGACGGTGACCTCCTACGCCACGCGCACTTCGCCCGTGCTTCGCGGCAAATGGATCCTCGAGAACATTCTCGGGACGCCGCCACCCCCGCCACTGCCGAATGTGCCGGACCTGAAAGACAATACCGTGTCGTCAACACTTTCGGTGCGCGAACGGCTGGCCGAGCACCGGGCCAATTCCGCCTGCGCGAGCTGTCATAACCTGATGGATCCGGTGGGATTCTCGCTGGAGAGCTTCGACGCCGTCGGCCGGTGGCGAACCCTTGAGGAAGGCCAACCCATCGATGCGAGCGGCGGCCTTCCCGACGGCAGCAGGTTCACTGGCCCATCCGGACTCGAACAGGGTTTGCGGCGGCGGCCGGAAGTTTTTGTCGGCACTCTGACGGAAAAGCTTCTGACCTTCGCGCTGGGCCGTGGAGTCGAATACTACGACGCTCCGGCGATCCGCAGGATCGTGCGCCAGGCAAAAGGGGATGACTTTCGCTTCACATCGATTATCCTTGGGATAGTTAACAGCGCGCCGTTTACTATGAGGAACGCACTATGATCATTACAAAGAAGGCCATACCACGACGGACGTTCCTGCGGGGGATGGGACTGACTCTGGCGCTTCCGTTATTGGAGGCGATGGTTCCCGCGGCGACCCCTCTGGTCAAAACCGCGGCCAAACCGGTGCGCCGCCTCGGTTTCGTGTTCATGCCGATGGGTTGTGACCAAAGCAGGTGGACGCCGCCTGGCGAGAACCGTCTCGACGAGCTTTCACCCATCCTGAGTTCGCTGGCGCCGGTCAAGGAACACGTCACCGCCATCACGAATCTCGAACTGCAAAACGCCTACCCAGGCAGCCATGCGACTTCGAACTCCGCCTTCCTGAGCGCCGCCAAGGCGAAATTGACGGAAAGCACGGACTACTACCTGGGCACCACGGTCGATCAGATCGCCGCGCAGCGCATCGGTCAGGAGACACAGCTGCCGTCGCTGGAGCTGGCGATGGACCTGATGCAAACCGTCGGTCAGTGCGACAACGGCTACGCGTGCGCTTACCAGAACAACCTTTCGTGGTCGTCGCCCACGACGCCGCTGCCGGCGGAGGCACATCCGCGAATCGTTTTCGAGGGCTTGTTCGGGGAAGGCGGAAGTCTGGCGGATCGTCAGGCGGCATTGCGGAAACGGGCGAGCCTCCTCGATTGGTTCAATGAAGACATCGCCCGTCTTCAACGCAAGCTCGGTCCCGGCGACCGCGCCAAGGTCAGCCACTACCTCGACAGTGTCCGCGAAGTCGAGCGCCGCATTCAGAAGGCCGAAGCCGACGCGGTGGAGCATCCGTTGCGGGATCTGGACCGGCCCGTGGGCGTGCCGGCCGCCTATGCCGACCATGCGCGATTGATGTTCGACCTGCAGGTGCTGGCGCTGCAAGGCGACGTCACGCGAGTCATCACGTTCCAGCTCGCGCGAGAAACGAGTAATCGCACCTACCCGGAGATCGGGGTTCCCGATCCGCACCATCCGCTCTCGCATCACGGCAACGATCCGGCCAAGATCGAGCGGATGGCCAGGATCAATCAGTTTCACGTGTCGTTGTTCGCCGAGTTCCTCGGGAAATTGAAGGCGACGCCGGAAGGGAATGGCACATTGCTCGACCATTCGCTCTATCTCTACGGCAGCGGCATCGGCAATCCCAACATTCACGACCACACGAACCTGCCGATCCTGGTCGCCGGTGGCGCGGCCGGCGGAATGAAGGGCGGGCGTCACATCAAGTTTGAAAAGCCAAAGCCCCTGGCCAATCTTCACCTGACGCTGCTCGACAAAGTCGGCGTTCACCTCGACTCGTTTGCCGACAGCAATGGCAAGGTGGGCGAGTTGTTTGAGCCGCTGGCGGTGTGATCCATCGGGGTATGAGTGGGATCAGGCCTAAACCATGCTTCGCCCTTTCAGGGCTTATAGGTTTGTTGGCGACG
>DATEKZ010000232.1:0-2097 GCA_035277185.1 Verrucomicrobiia bacterium | reverse complement strand
TCGGTGCCTTCACTTCGGTGACCATTGGAATTGCTGCTGCCGCGGAGCAGCGACGCCCCATGGAATTCGACGATCTCGTGCGCGCCCAGCGCCTCAGCGACCCGCAAATCTCGCCGGATGGGGCGACAGTGGCGTACGTCGTTACGCGGGCGGACAAGTCGGAGAACAGGACGGATAGCGACATCTGGCTGGTGCCGCTTGCGGGCGGCGAACCGCGACAATTGACGGCAAGCCCGAAACACGATCGACACCCGCGCTGGTCGCCCGACGGAAAATGGATCGTGTTTGAATCGAATCGCGGCGGCGCGTTCCAACTGTATTTGATCCCTTCCGACGGTGGCGAGGCGCGACAACTCACGACGATTTCCACCGAGGCAACCCAACCGATCTGGTCGCCCGATGGCAGGCGCATCGCGTTCGTCTCGGCGGTTTTTCCCGAGTTCTCCGACAAGCCTTCCAAAGAGAGCGACGAACTGAACAAGAAGAAGCTCGACGAACGGGAGAAGAGCAAAGTCAAGGCGCGTGTCATCACACGACTACTGTACCGGCACTGGGACAGTTGGGTGGACGACAAGCGGCAGCATTTGTTCGTCGTGCCGGTGAAGGGTGGCGAAGCGGACGGTGATCCTCGCAACCTGACGCCGGGTGATCGCGATGCCATTCCCACCTCCAGCACGTTTTCCGCGGGTGACGATTTTGATTTTTCACCGGACGGCAGGAAGCTCGCCTACACCGCCACTCCGACTCCGGCTCGCGAGGAAGCCTGGCTTACCAATCATGATATTTACGAAGTGGATGTTGACAGCGGCGAGCGTCGCCAGATCACGACCAATCCCGCGGCCGACGCTTTCCCGCGCTACTCCCCCGACGGGAAATGGATCGCGTTTCGCGCGCAGACGCGCGCCGGATTCGAAGCGGATCGCTGGCAATTGATGCTTTACGATCGCGCCGCCGGAAAAACACAAAGCCTGACTCCCGACTTCGATTCGTGGGTGGAAGCATTCGTTTGGGCCCCCAACAGCCAGACGCTCTACTTCGATGCGGAAGAGCAGGCGGCCAAGCCTTTGTGGTCCGCGACCATCAATGCCAAAAGCGTGCGCAAGGTGGTGGACAAGGCGGTCAATGGCGAAGTTACGGTTTCGCCCGACGGCAAAACCCTTGTGTTCAGTCGTCAGACTCTGTCGCGGCCCGCGGAGTTTTACCGCGCGAGCGCCGACGGAGGCGACGTTCGGCCAATCACGCACGCCAACGACACGTTGTTCGCCGGGATTTCGATGATCGAACCGGAGTCCATTTCATATACGGGAGCGGGGGGCGCAAAAATTCAGATGTGGATTGTGAAGCCACCGGGATTTGATCCGGCCAGGAAATATCCCTTCGTCTTCTGGGTCCATGGTGGACCGCAGGGCGCGTATCTGGACTCGTGGTCCTATCGTTGGAATGCGCAGCTCTGGTCGGCGCAGGGTTACGTGCTCGCGATGCCGAATCCACGCGGGAGCACCGGATTTGGACAAAAGTTTGTGGATGAGATCAGTCACGATTGGGGCGGAAAGGTTGTTGAGGATCTCATGGCGGGTCTGGGTCATATGGAGAAACAACGGTTCGTGGACACGACGCGGATGGCCGCCGCCGGGGCCTCCTATGGCGGCTATGTGATGAACTGGTTTCAGGGCCACACGGACAAGTTCAAAACCCTGGTTACGCATTGCGGCGTTTACAACTTCGCGACGATGTACGGCACAACGGAAGAGTTGTGGTTCGACGAGTGGGACCACGGCATTCCGTGGGAGACGCCCGACTTCGACAAGTTCTCGCCGGATCGCTTCGCCGCAAAATTCAAGACGCCCAATCTGATCATCCATAACGAACTCGATTTCCGCGTGCCCATCGGACAAGGCATAAGCCTGTTTACCACGCTTCAGCGCAAAGGGGTTCCGTCCAAGCTCCTTTACTTTCCGGACGAAGGGCATTGGGTGCTCAAGCCGCAGAACAGCGAGCTTTGGCACAGGACGATCTTCGACTGGCTGGCAGAATACCTGAAGCGTTGATAGGGGTGGGAAAGCGTCTCCGAAGGCGGACCAGAGATCCGCGGGGCAG
>DATEKZ010000231.1:0-3605 GCA_035277185.1 Verrucomicrobiia bacterium | reverse complement strand
AGTGGGCCGAGCCGACCGAAAGCGCCAGAGGACTGGCGCACTCCAAAACCTGGCGGGGCCTCCGGCGGTTCAAGGAAAGGCGACCGTTTCGCGCAAGTCCTATTCGCCTTTGGTCGGCGAAACCTCGTGGTAACGGTTCAGCTCCGGTCCGCGCAGGATCGCAGATTGCGCGGTCGGCCATCGAACCTCCAGGCTTTCCACGCGGTCAGCGTTTGCCAGCCCAAAGTGAACGGTTGCGGCGTGTTGGGATCGGTAGGAATCGCCCGTCGCGAGCTGCCGCACCCACGCCTGACGACCACTGCGCACGGTGACGTGTGCGCCGACCGGCGACGTGCCCGGGTCTTGTTCCCGAAGCCGCACGCCAATCCAGTTGCCTTGAGCAGACAGGGTGTTCTTGTAAACATGCAACACCTGCTTCACTTGCGGCCAGACCTCAAAGGTCGTTACCAACAAATCCATTCGCCCGTCACCGTCGAGATCATCGGCGACAACGCTGCGCGAGTCCGATTCAAGCGCCACGCCCATCAGATGTCCGATTTCGAGGAACGAAGCGCCCCGACGATTAAGGTAGAAACGGTTCTTTTCATATCCGCCGTACGATTGCCCCTGTCTGCGGGTGCGCCCGAATTTGGCGGCAAAGTACGCATTCGCCAGGACGTCGTCCTTTGATCCCCCCACGTAAATGTCGTGCAGCCAAAACTCAGGTTCGTAGTCACGAACGGTTTGTTTGCTCTCATGGCCGTTCGCAATGTAAATGTCTTCGAAGCCGTCGTTGTCGAAATCGAACGCGCTGCAACCCCAGGCCCAGCCGGAGCGCGCGATCGAATCGCCCAGGGGGCTTTGCCCAAAACCCCCTTCCGGCCGCGCGAGAAAAAGCCGATTGCCGTGGGCCAGGAGCCGACGCGTCGCCCGGTCCGGGACGCGATCCCGAGTGAGGTTGAGATGATCGAGCCGGTCGGCGGTCGGCGAGTTCATGCCAATCATCAGAACATCCAGCAGACCATTCCCGTCAAAATCCGCCCGCGTGTGGGCCATGCCAAAGGCGTGGGGTTCTGCCACCCACTGGCGTGTGACGTCGGTGAATTGGCCACGTCCATCGTTGGCATGCAGATCCACTCCGGCAAAATCACTCACCACCATCAGATCCAGATCGCCATCGGTGTCCAGATCTGCGAAGGAAGCGCTGTAAGTGCGGCGCCAGCGTTTGGCGGCAAGACCGGCGGCTTCCGTCGCGTCAGTGAAATGCCCGCGGCCGTCGTTCAACAACAGATACGCCGGATGCCCGTCGTTCGCGTCGTGCAACGGCGCCGGCATCTGCCCGCGGTCGTACGGGACTTTGTATTGTCCCAGCCAGACGTCGAGATCGCCGTCGCGATCAATATCCCCGCACGTGAGCACCTGCGCGTATTTCAGATGCGGCGAGACGGACCAAACCGCCTCACCGGGGCGGTCAAAGGTCCCGCGCGGCGCCCCCCGGAACAACACCAATCCCTCAAATCTCGCGCAGAGAAAGTCCGGCGCGGCATCGCCATCGAAGTCGGCAATCAGGCCCGTTAAAATCAGGCCCGGCGAATGGCGGCACAATGGGCCAGGCTCATATCGATCCCCTTCCATGCGCCGGAAGACGAGATTCTTTGCCGCAAGAATGATTTCCGAGAGCCCGTCGCCGTCGAGGTCATAAAGGATCAGCGGGTCGATGAAATACGATTTGTCCGGCGGTGCGATTTCCGCGTTCAGGATTTCGCGGAACGGCGGCGGGCCCCGTCGGGTTTTGAGCGTCAACTGACTCGCGTCGATCCGCCCGATGATGGGGAGCCGGTCCTGATTGCGATCGCCTGTCCAGTTCACGACGAGATCGCCTTCCAGCGCGGCCCGTTCGTCACGCGCGGGATTCGTCAGATGAGCGCTGAAGTAAAACCGGCTCTGTTTCGGGCGTCCGGCGGAATCCGGATCAAAACGATTGTGGCGAAACTCGATCTGCGCAAGCTGCCAACCGTCACCCGCGAACCCGTCCACGAATCGGCGCCATTCTTCCGGGGTCAATTTTTCTCCCCTGCCGTCCGGTTCGTGCAGCTGGATTCCGTGCGCAAGGGTTTGCGGCCGTTTCCATCCGCCCGACAGAAGTTCGCCGACAGGAAAAGTGGCGAGCAGATCAAGTTTGTTCGTGGTCGCGTTGAGCGAGTCCCAAAGATTTTCAAAGACGCGACCGCATTCCTGGGCGATTATTTCCGCGGCCCAAAACGTCTCTTCCGCCTGCTTTTCCCTGGCCTCCAGCGCTGTGAATCGGGCGACAAGTTCGGGGCTGACGTTGCCGGCGCGTTCGGATGAGGTGGACCGTTTCGACCGGGCAAGCAGCCAGGCGGCCCCCGCGAGCACGAGTAACACCAGCAGAATCGGGAGGGCCTTTCCTCGCACAGTGGTCACGGCCGAATACTGGCGTGTTGCGCGTTGTTTGTCCACCGACCCGAATCCGCGAGTTCCCCGATCGACGGGGACCGATCGCTCACGGCGGCGTGAGAGTGTTCGACGCGTGCGCGAGTCTTGCGGACCGCGGCCTTCCAGGCCGCCGAGGCTCTGAACATGCGGAATGCCCGGAAGTTTTTCCAAACCTATCCGGCGGCGGGCGCGCTGCGGCCTGGAAGGCCGCGGTCCGAAACGGAGTTGATTCAAGGGTGTGCCTGCAAAAGCACAGTTTTCAAGGCGCAGGCGTTTCAGTTAAGTTCCGGCCCACTCGATCCCTGCTATCAGCCCGGGCGCGGGAATAACCCTTTGCAATCGGGCTTGGGATTCGTAACCTGTGGCGCTTTATAAAGCTTGATGCGACAGTTTGCAACCATCGCCGGCAATGCCTTCATGGAACTGGTGCGGCAGCCGGTTTTTTTGCTGTTGATGACCTGCTCGGCCGGCTTCTCGGTCTTCCTCGCCGCGGTCCCCTACTTTGGTTTCGGCGATGACCCCAAACTGGTCAAAGACAGCACGCTTGCGGTGATGCTCCTGTCGGGTCTGTTCGGCGCCGTGTTGAGCGCGTCGGCATCCGTGGCCCGGGAAATCCGTTCGGGCACCGCCCTGGCCGTGCTCGCCAAGCCCGTGGGTCGTGCCCAATTCCTCCTCGCCAAGTACGCCGGCCTCGCGGGCGCGTTGACGCTGTTGACCTACGTGAATCTGGTCGCGGCGCTCGTCGCCAGCCGCATGGCGTTCGATGCTTACGGCGCGGCGGACACGCGGTCGCTCGGGATTTTCGTGGGCGCCATCGCGCTGGGATATGCGCTGGCCGGCTTCGGCAATTATTTCCTGCGTCGGCCATTTGTGGCCGACGCCGTCCTCAGCGTTGTCCTCATGGTCACCCTCGGCGCTGTCGTCATCGTCTTCTTTACGCAGGCGACGGATCGCCCGTTTCGGACGGATACGGATGCGGATTGGCGTCTCGTGCGCGCGGCGATCCTGATTCTGTTTGCGCTGTGGATTCTGGCGGGGCTGGCGACGGCGTGCTCGACGCGGTTTGACATGATCCCGACGCTGGCGATTTGCACGGGAATTTTTCTACTGGGACTGATGTCGGATTATCTCTTCAGCGAGATGGCCAGAGCCGGGTCCTGGTGGGCCTC
>DATEKZ010000230.1:0-5588 GCA_035277185.1 Verrucomicrobiia bacterium | reverse complement strand
GCTGGACGGTTCGGTGAACTGGAAGCCGATCAAACAGATGCAGCCGCATCAAGGCTCGCGAATGTGGGACGACAGCGGTTGCTTCGCTCTGTGGTAGATGCCCGCCCTGGAACCATTATTTCGTCCTCGTTCTCGACTTCTGGATGCCGACGGACCTGCGGAGCCACTGCGGCCTGGAAGGCCGCGGTCTGCCGGCAGGTAAGCGCGGCGGGTTTAAATTGCGGAAGGTTATCTCCCTGATCCGCGGGACCTACTCGCCCCTATAGACGCAGCGCGAATTGCAGGTTTCGGCGACAATCACCTCGGCGAGTTGAGGCAGGCCCGGCTTCAATCGGTGCCAGATCCACGCCGCGATGTTCTCGCTGGTCGGATTTTCGAGTCCCGCAATCTCATTGAGATAGCGGTGATCGAGTTGTTTCCACAACGGCTCGAACGCCTCGGAGAGGTCCGCATAATCCATCAGCCAGCCCAGTTTCGGATCGCATTCGCCGGCAACGACGATCTCTGCCTTGAAACTGTGTCCGTGGAGGCGGCGACACTTGTGTGACTCCGGCAGATGCGGCAACAGATGCGCCGCTTCAAATTGAAACGTCTTTCGCAATTCGATTCTCATAAAACGGAGGTAACGGAGTCTTGGAGTGGTGGAGCGATGGAGTGATGGGTCGGGAGCGCAATACTCCAATGCTCCACTACTCCATCACTCCGTCGGTTCTTCATCTTTCGCAATCGATCCATGTCACCAGATCGCCCAGACTGGCCCGCCCGTCGTGCCGCCAAAGCAGGGACGGCTGCTGCATCCGGCCGATCGGGCAGAGGCGCGCTACTCCCCAGCGCGCCAGGGTGATCGCAATTTCCTGTGCCCTGTTCTCCGGGGCGGCGATGGCCACGGTCGAAACCTTGCCGCGCACGGTCTCAGCCGCGTGCAGGGCCTCGCCAAGATCCTTCACGGGTTTCACATAAACAAACCGGTTGAGACACGACAATTGGAACCCAGGGTCGGCTTCGTAAACAATCGTCCACGCGGTTGAGTCGTCGCTTTGCCAAAGGCGCGTGTCCGGCGAGGACGCGGCGCGCACTTCGTAGAATGCGCGACGCGATGCGATGGCCGCTGCGTCCGCCGCGGGGATGGGGCCGCGCGGTTCGGCCTCTTCCAGGCGCGCCATTTGTGCGGCGAGCAGCTCGGCGAACTGTTCGGGCGAAACAACCCCGCCCGCTTCGATGTAGAACAGATGAGGAGAGAGGCAACCAAGCTGGTTCCACGCGGCGATGTCGCCGGCCGCCTTTCCCGCGAGTTGCTTCGCCTCGTGACTCGTCAACAAGTCCCGTGTGATGAATCCGAAACTGGCGCGTTGCCCGTAGTCCAGAAGACGGATCCGGGCTGGGAGCTTCCGGCGGATCTCAGCGATCGTTTCGTCGGTTCCCGTCACGGTGACGCGATCGGCGTGTTCGAATAGAGGCTGTTCCAGCTCGGCACGGCCTCCGCGCCATTCCGCGATTTCGAGGCAGGCCGCCAGCTTTGGCTCCACTTCGTACAGGGAATGCGCGAACAAGCGGGGGAGTAATGACGCGCCGCTGGCGCACTTTAGAAACTGTGCCGAACGCACGATCAATCCGAGCACAAGGCTCATCAGCGCGGGAAGGGGCAGATTGCCGGCGGCGACGTGGACGAGGAGTGTCGGGCCGGCGGCGAGGGCGGATCGGCCGGAGCGTTCTTCCACTGGTGTCGAAACGAAGCGGTCAAGGCGCTCAGCGTGGCCCAGTTCCTGAACAAGAAGAGCGTTCAGGTTTTCCGGAGTGATCTTGCTGAAAAATGAATCCAATCCCGAGGCCAGCGTAGCGGGAGAGAAACCGGTGTCCCTGGGCGATCGTTCCAGAGCGAGCTTTCGCAAAGCGTAGTCGGGCTGAAGCCAATTCCCGGCGATCTCGCCCAACCGTTCGAGCAGGCTCTGTGTCGAGCGGCCGGCCAGGTATCGTTCGCGGTTGCGCTTCAGCGTCAGGCAGGCGTCGTGGATCATCGAAGCGCTGATCTCCGCCTCGGGTGGCAGGTCGGCGATGAAATAGTTGGGCAGCGTCATCTGGGGGCGGCTGTCATCAACGAACAGCCGCGCGGCTCGGCGAGTTGGGCGCGACCCATCAGTTCAAACCCGTCAGCGCGGAGGACCGCCAGATCCTCCGTCTGAATCGCCATGACCGAGCGCGCGTTCGCCAGATCGAAAACCTGGATCAGGCCCGTCTCACCTTCGCCGACCAGCATTCCTGTTTCCGGCGACACGATCCGCGCCCGGGCCCAGGGCGGGAACCGGAAAGGGCGTTGAAGCGTTGAAGCGTTGAAGCGTGGTGCGCGATGGCCGGCGGCGCGGTCGTAAGCCTGCGAGCTGAGTTCGCTCATGCCGTATTCGCAAACGATATGAGACGGGGGCACGCCAAGTCGGCGCGCGATCAACTCATGCAACTCGTCTTTTGGCATCATGCGGGAGCGGCCTTTGTAACCCCCGGTCTCCATAACGCGCGAACCGTCGGGTAATCGGACGTCCCGGTCGCCCGCGGCGAGATGATCGAGCAAATGAACGAACGAAAACGCCGTTCCCAGAATGAGCACGGGCAGGCCGCTGCCTTGCGCCCCGCGCAGCGTCTCGACTCCGACCTCTGAATGCAGAACCCACGCGTTGTCGGCATCCACCCCGGCCACGAACTCGCTGAAACGCCAATTGAAAGATCGTCGGATGGTTTCAGCCATGTGGACCAGCGACGAATGAGGGGCGTCGGCGGGCGAGGGTGTCAGGACCACCAACCCGATTTCAGGCGGCTCATCGGGCAGAAGATGGGCCCGAAACCAGGGCACGAGCGACTGTTCGTAGCACGCGAGCGATGCGGCGTCGTGAAACTGGCGGCCGGGTTTCTGCCCGGTCGTTCCGCTGGAATGGAAGGCGTGCGTGCGCTCGGCTGCTGACAGACTGGTCAGGTCGAATTCCTTGAACGCGCGGGCTGGAACAGGCGGGATTTGTTTCCAGTCGGCCACGGAGCCGGGGGTCACGTGTCGGATGTCGCAGAAGTTCCGATAAGCCGGCACAGAGCCGTACTGGAGGGCGAACAAACTGAGCGCGAGTTCACCGAAGTCATGGTCCTGCGCGGGCGTCCGGATTTCATTGCCGGACAGCGGCATATTCGCGCGGATAAACCGGTCGAGTCGGGTGGTGAACTCTGCAAAGGTTCGTATCATGCGGTTTTTGAAAGGCTGGTTTTCCGCCACAGCCAGGCAAAGCTTCGAGTGCCGGAGGGTTCGTTGTCGAGAGGAAAATCCGCTCGAACGTTCGCCGGTCCGACGCGGTCAAGCGGAGTGCCGTATCGCGTTCGATGCCGTGGCGGGAATGCGCGGAAGAACGGCGGCGTCCGACGGGTTACCCCGCGGCGCGATATTCCGAATTGCGGATTGGCAACGAACGGATTCGTGCCTGGGCCGCGTTGAAGAGCGCGTTGGCGATGGCGGGCGCAATCCCGATGATCGGTGTTTCGCCCGCGCCAACCGATGCAAGATCGGGCCGGTT
This sequence comes from Verrucomicrobiia bacterium, assembly GCA_035277185.1. Classification (GTDB taxonomy): domain Bacteria; phylum Verrucomicrobiota; class Verrucomicrobiia; order Limisphaerales; family AV2; genus DATEKZ01. The sequence continues at coordinate 2,043 of DATEKZ010000230.1, read as the reverse complement.
GACCAGCACGGTCTCGATCTCTGGCACGTCCTTGAACCGCGGGACGTGGTATTGGGAGAAACGCGGGTTCAGCATGCTACCGTCCTTGAATCGCATCTCTTCGCGCAACGCCCCACCCAGCCCCATGATGATGCAGCCTTCGACCTGCGCCTTGAGATTTGCGGGATTCTGGACCGCCCCGCACTCGAAGGCTTCGCAGACCTGCAGCACCTTGAACGTGCCGGCGCGGTCATCGGCTTCGATTCTGGCGCAGGTCGCGACGTAGGAACCCTTTTCGGTGCCGCACGCGAGGCCGACGCCGATTCTCTGCCGGGACGAGTGCTTTTTCCATGCGCGTTTCCAACCGAACCGCTCGGCCGCGGCGACCAGCACGGCACGCAGCCGATCATTCGTCAGATAGCGAAGCCGAAACTCCAGCGGATCGAGGCCCGCGGCCGCGGCCAATTCGTCCATGAACGATTCGCGCGCAAAGGCGTTGGCCGTGGAAGCGAGCGCCCGGTAGGAGCCGCTGCGCAACGGCGCGTCGCACGATTTGAACTCAGTCACTGTATTCGGGATCGAGTAGGGCGTGGCAATGGCCGAAGCCCCGGAGTTGAAATTCACGTGTTCCCACGCGATCAACGCGCCCTGGGCGTCCAGTCCGCCCGCCACATCAATCACTCCCGCCGGTCTGAAATACGCCCAGGTAAACTCGTCCTCGCGGCTCCAGCGAACGGAGACCGGTTTCTTTGCAGCCAAGGCAAGGCGCGCGGCCTCGACCGCAACTTCGCCGGAGTGTTTGCCGCCGAATCCGCCGCCCGTGTCCGGCACGACAACTCGCACCCGCTCGTTCGGGATACGCAGCGCTACCGCCAGATCCTGCCGCACGCGCGCGGGTTGCTGCGTTCCCGTCCAGACGGTAAGTTTGTCGTCGGCCCACTCCGCCACGGCGGCTCGTGGTTCCATTGGAGCATGCTGGATGTAGGCCACGTGATAGGTTTCGCGAAGCACTTTATCGGCTGACTTGAGCGATTCGTCCGGCGACCCCTTCACATCCCGTCGCGGACGTTGCGAGGAAGCGTGAGAGCGGAGGTAGTCAAACAGTTCGTCGCTCGATGGATGAGGCGCCGATTTCCATTTGGCGGTTTTCCCGGCGTCATCACGGGCGCGTTCCGCGTCAAACGAAGTCGGCGCTGCGAATCCCACAAAATCCCCGTCGTGAACGGCGGTCACACCGGTGATCGCCCGGGCGGAGGCGAGATCGATCTGCTCCAGTTGCGCTCCGTACGACGGCGGGCGCAGTATTTTTCCGTAGAGCATTCCGGGACGCCGGATATCCGATGGATAACGATGCGCGCCGGTAACGATCGCTTCCGCGTCAACGCGGGGAACGGGCGTGCCCAGGACACGCCATTGCGCCACCTCGGTGACGGTTACGCCCGGCGCCACTTCACGTTTGAGCGCATCGGAGTGTTTGTCGCTCGCAAGATCGGCGTAGCTGAATTGCTTTCCCGAATCCAGCCCCTCCACTTTGCCGTCGCGCACAGACAGGCCTTTTGCATCGACGCCGGACGAGGTGGCTGCGGCATCGATGAGGAGTTGGCGGGCGGCGGCGCAGGCCTTGCGAATGGCGGGAACGGTGGACGGTGTGGTGCGGCTGCCGGCGGTGCCTCCGTCGTCCGGAACCACGGCGGAATCGGCCATGATCAGGCGGACGCGTTCGACGGGGAGATGCAGTTCCTCGGCGGCGGCCTGGGTGAGTTGGGTGCGTGAACCCTGGCCGACTTCAACTTTGCTCGTCAACACGGTAACCACGCCGTCCGCGCCGATGTGAAGTCTCTGCGCCAGATTGACCGGACTTTCGCCGCGACCGGCACGTTGAGCCAGGGCAGACGGGACAGCGACGGAAATCAGGATCCCGGCGCCCACCACCTGGACAAACTCGCGCCGGGTGATTTCGAAATGGTAGAACGGACCTTCACTAAGCTCGTATCGCTCTGGTTCGGTGAATTCGGATTCGCGCGACGGCGTTCTCATTTGTCCTCCTTCGTCGGCTGCGCGGCG
>DATEKZ010000229.1:0-10358 GCA_035277185.1 Verrucomicrobiia bacterium | reverse complement strand
TCGTCCGGTCAAATGGAGCAACACCCCCAACAACGGAGGCAGCAACAGCAGAATCGCCCCGGCGAGCGCGTTCGGATAGACCAGCGTGGAAAAAATCCGGTTGCTCGCGATGCGTTTCAGGTATTCCGGCGAGAATTGCCGCCAGTCCTCCTGGGCGTAAATCATGCGCCGGGTCGATTCCAGACCGCCAAAATGCTGGCCAAAGCCGGTCCAGAGAACCCAGACAAACCCCGCCAGCAGGAGGATCCAGAACAGTGTCATGTCCTCAACGTGGCTGAGTGCGAACAATCCGAGGTAAAAACAGATGATGCACACCGTGAAGTGCGTCACCGTCGCCTTGGTCAATCCCGCGTCAACGGTGCCTGTGGCGGAGAGCAACTGCCACCCAAACCAAACCAACGGCAGGGCAAGCACCCAAAGCGGAACCTTCACCTTGAACCGGATCACGGGCACGCTGACGGCCAACAGCACCGCCAACAGGGCATAGCCCCACGCCACCGGCCAGGAATTGAAGACAAACTCCCAAAAACCTCGAGGGGGTTCCACCAAACGATCCAGAATGATCGGATTGCCGAACTTCAACAAAGCAAGGCCAAGCCACGCCCCGGCGAGACCGGCGAAAACCTTCGGCCAAGGAGTTCCGTTGAGAGCGGGGTTGGTGGACTTCACCGGCATCGAACAATCTCGGGTTCAGACGGCGTTCCCGTAACAACGATCACGATGACCGCCGGCGATTCCCCTTCATGAGCCAGGCGTTGTTTCACAGCTTCAGCTTCAGAAGTCCCACTTCCAAAGCCAGCGCTTCCTGGACATTCGTATGCAGCAGTCGCTGAGTCTCTTCAAGGACCTGCAGGTTGTCCGTTGCTTCTCCGGGCGAAATCCGCCTTGCCACCGCCTCGGTGCCCGGTTGCAACCGCGGAAAACTCAGCAGATCACGCGGCACCGCGAGCGTTTGCAGCCAGATGTCCCGGAACCACCATTGCAGACCCAACAGCAAATCGGCGCGCTGACGGCGATACTCGGCCTCGATGGCGGCTGAAAGTTCCTCTTCCCATTTGTCCCTCAGCTTGGGGTCAACGTCATCGTAACGCTCCAACGGCGATCGCTCCGACAATACTTTCTCGATCTCCGTCTTCATCTGGCCGAGGCGCGACAACAGAGTTCCCAACAACCTGTACCTGTTCAGCAGGCCTTGCTGTCGGGACACGGCTGCTTCACTGAAATGGCTCAACCAGACTCCCTGGGCGGCGTCCATCCGCTGCCCGCCTCCCCCCGCGAAGCTCAACCGAAGACAACGGGAGAGAATTGTTTCCACGATCCGCTGCGGTTCCGTCGAAAGCAGGACAAGAATCGACCGGGGCGGCGGCTCTTCCAGCGTTTTCAGTAACGCGTTTGCAGCTGGCGCATTCAGGCGGTCCGCCGCGACAATCACGGCGACTTTGAATTGCGCCTCGGTGGGCTTGAGATGCATCTCCGCCATGAGGTCCCGCATCTGCTCGATGAGAATGACCCGCGACTTTGATTCCGGCCGGATCCATTGAACATCAGCATGCAGGCCATCGCCGATCTTGCGGCAGCTCGGACAGTCGTCACAACTGTCCAAAGGGCTTCCGTCTGCCGCCGTCCGGCGCGGCTGCCGGCAGTTGAGTGTCTTTGCCAGCGTCCGGGCCACGGCTTCCAACTCGTCGAGATGATCGCCCGTGAAAAGATAGGCGTGCGCCAACCGGCCGCGTTCCATGCTCCTTTTCAGAAGCTGCACGACATGCTCTTGTTCTGGAAAATCGGCGAACGACACGGGTGTTTATAGTGGATCGATGACTGCCCGGTCACAATGAAATTCCGCCGGGTCGAAGAGGTGGGGCAGAGGTGGGGCGTGATAAACGCGGGTGAGGTTTTGGCGGACCGCTGCTGTCGTCCCATTTCAGAACCGTCCCCGGAAACACAGTGACAGTCGCGAGCGCTAAATCCCCTTGATCTCGTCCCAAAGTGGTTTTAAATCGGCGTCGCGCAGGGCCATGCGTTTGATCGTCTCGATGCCTCCCGCTTTTACCGCGCGCTGCAGCCACGCGCGCGCCTCCTCCATTTGTCCCATCTGGCAGGCGTAGCAGGACAGGTTGTAGGGAATGGTTGATTCCTCGGGGAACTTCTCAAACGCCGGAAGGAGCGCCTCCCACGCCGCCTTCAATCCGCCTTCCTTCACCCGCCGGAGGGCATAGGCGCGGTGCAGCCAGCCCGTAGGGCTTTTCGGGGACGCCTCGAGCAGGGTGTTGGCAACCACCAGACCCTTCGACCAGTCTTTCTCTTCCGCGAGGATGACCCACCAGGCCTCCAGCGCGTCCGGATGCGACCGCGCGGCGGGCGAAAGCTGGCCCAAGGCGGTCTTGGCTTCCGACATGTTGCCCAATTCGATCCACCCGATGGCGGCGGAAAGGTGGTGACTGTCTGGCGGCTCCAGCGGTTGCATCGGTAAGACTCTAACGGATATGTCAACGCGCCGAAAATGAACCGGCAACATTGGAGTTTGACGGGCGGACAACGGTCACTAAGTTTGACCCCATGAAGAATATCGTGCGTCTCGTCGGTTGTCTCGGCGTTGCGTTCCTGACTCAGGCGGAGATTCGTACGGAGTCTTTCGAATACAGACAGGATGACACCACTCTCGAAGGTTTCGTGGCAAGCGACACGTCCATCAAAGGCAAGCGCCCGGGCGTACTCGTCGTGCATCAGTGGAAAGGCCTGAGCGATTACGAGAAGAAGCGCGCGGACATGCTGGCCAAAATGGGTTACAACGTTTTCTGCGTGGACATCTACGGGAAAGGCATCCGGCCCAAGGATCCCAAGGACGCCTCGGCGGAAGCAGGCAAGTATAAATCCAACCGCCAGCTCCTTCGCGCCCGGGTCAGCGCCGGATTGGAAGTGCTGAAGAAACACGAGTTGACCGACCCGAAACGCATCGCCGCCATCGGTTACTGTTTTGGCGGAACCACGGTGCTTGAGCTGGCGCGCAGCGGGGCTGACCTCGCGGGCGTCGTCAGCTTTCACGGCGCGCTCGACTCGCCGAATCCGGCGGACGGCAGGAGCATCCGGTGCAAGGTCCTGGCCCTGCATGGTGCGGATGATCCGTTTGTTCCCGTGAAGGACGTCGCGGCGTTCGAAGAGGAAATGCGCAATGGCAAAGTGGATTGGCAACTGGTGGCTTATGGCGGGGCCGTGCACAGCTTCACCGATTGGAATGCCGGCACCGACAATTCCAAGGGCGCGGCTTACAATGAAAAGGCCGACCGACGATCCTGGGACGCGATGAAGAATTTCTTCGCCGAGATCTTCAAGTAAACCAGCCGCCGACGCCGATCGGAGTGCCCGTCCTCGGGTGCAGTCCCGCAGGCGCGGGATTCGGACCTCCCAGCCGTGAGAACTCGCGACGTCCTTGCTATCCATTGAGGCTTCTGCGCCCGCGGACGGCGCTCTCCCGTGGTGGCGCCAGGAGGACCTGAACTACGCGACAATTCCTTACTTTGGAATTGCGTGATTCATCGGTCCGTTTAGACTGAGGCCAAATCCAGCCCGGCAGACCTATGTATTTTGGAACCGATTACTATCCCGAGCATTGGGTCTATCCTTACGCCGGCACTCCTGAGAATCCCGAAGCCCGCTGGAAGCGGGACGCCGAATTGATGGTCGCTGCCGGCATCAATGTCGTTCGCATGGGGGAATTCGCCTGGGGACTCTACGAACCGGAGGAAGGCAATTACAATTTTGAATGGATGCAGCGCGCCATGGACGTGATGGCCAACGCGGACATCAAAGTCATGCTCGGCACGCCCACCGCCGCGCCTCCCATCTGGCTGGCCAGAAAACATCCCGAAATCCTGCCGCTGGACGAGCATGGTCTCCTCAAGCACGAAGGCACCCGCAAGGCCTACTGCATGAACAGCAGCGTCTACTGGGAGCATTGCAAGAAGATCCTCACCGAAATTGCCAGAGTCCTCGGCAAACATCCGCAACTCGTCGCCTGGCAGATCGACAACGGCCTCGGTGGACACAACACCGAGGCGTCCTTTAACGAAGAAACGCGGCGCGACTGGCATGCCTGGCTTAAAGCGAAGTACGAAACAACCGAGCGCCTGAACCAATTCATGGGAACGCGCTTCTGGAGCCAGGCCGTCACTCGTTTCGAGGACGTCCCCATGCCGATGTCCGGGCCGACGGTTTACAATCCGGCCCTCATGCTCGATTGGATGCGTTTTTCGAGCGACACCATCGTCGCGTTCGTTAAGATGCAGGCCGACCTGCTCCACGAGTTGACGCCCGGCATCCCGGTCACGAACAACCTTCGCCAGTTAACCCGCAGTTTCGACCACTTTGACGTCGCCGCAGTGCTCGATTTTGTCGGCGTCGATAGCAACGCAACCATCAAAGCAAAATCATCCGAGAACGCTTGCGGCATCGACATGTTGCGCTCGTTGAAAAAGAAGGACATCAACACCCCGGGCGGCGACGGAGGCTTCTGGGTGGTCGAACAAAAGGCGGGTAACGTCAACTGGCAGGAAGTGAACTCCCTGGTGCGTCCAGCCGTGGTGCGTCTGTTCACCTACCAGTGCATTTCGCGGGGTGCGACCGGTTTGCTTTACTTTCTCTGGCGCCAGTCGCGCATCGGCTCGGAAAAATTCTACGGCGGCGTCCTGTCTCATGACGGTCGCGGCGACAACCGCGTTTACCGGGAAATCAGTCAGATCGGTGAAGAGATCAAACTGCTGGCGCCCGTGCTACGGGGAACAACCGTCGAGGCCGAAACATGCATCCTTTTCAGCCACGAAAACGAATGGTCCCTCCAGCAACGCCCGCAACCGAACAAGTACTTCAACCAGCGCGAGCACATCCAACTCTTCTACAACGCATTGCACGATCGCAACATCCCGATCGATTTCTGCCGGCCAACGGAAGATCTGACCCGGTACAAACTCGTCATCGCGCCGTCGCTCAACCTGCTGGCCGGCGGCGAAGCCGATTTGCTCAAACTCTACGTCCAGAACGGAGGCACCCTGGTCAGCACGTTCAACACCGGCCTCGTGGATGAGCACCACATCGCGCCCGACAACGGTTACCCGCACGACCTGACCGACCTGTTCGGCATGGAAGTGCTGGAGTTCGACCCGTTGCCGCCCGGCGAGGAAAACCATTTGACCTTCAAAGGCGCGTTCCCGACCAGCCATCTGCATCCCGCGAAGCTCTGGTGCGATCTCATCGAGCCCAAAGAATGTCAGATCCTCGCCACCTACGCGAAGGACTTTTACGCGGGCCGGCCCGCGATGACCATGAACACCTTCGGCCTCGGCAAGGCCATCTACGTCGGCACGATGAGCCACCAGTATTTTTACTACGATCTCATCGTCTGGCTCCGCCAGTTGTGCAACCTCTTCCCGCTGCTCAAAGTGCCGGACACCGTGGAAGTCAGCATGCGCCAAAAAGGCGACTCGAAGATTTACTTCCTGTTGAATCACCAGAATTCCCCGGTGCGAATCCAGTTTTACAAACCCATGCACGATTTCCTGACCGGCAACACTTTTCAGGGCAATTACGACCTCTCGCCGCACGGCGTGCTGGTCCTGGACGAACAATCAGCGAAAACGTAGCCGCTTCTTCCATTTTCCGGAATCCGCGGCTCCCGTTCAATCAAAGGCCTGGACGCCTGGGGCGCCTGTGTTTTCCCTTTCTGGCGGCGGGTTTTTTGACTAAGGTCGAACCGTGCAACTGAAGTTTCCTCCCAGGCGCATCCCGCCGCTCGGACCGCGCAAGCCGACGACGCGCGAACGCACCCTGGCCGAGTGGCGCGGCGTGAATCTCGCCCCGCTTGAAGCCTCCCGTGCTCCTGTTGTCAGGGCGGTCGCCGACGTCATGCCGCGTGTGCTCACCAACCTCGGTCTCGACCGCCGCCGCGCCGAAGCCGAGATTGTCCGCGTCTGGAACAACCTGATCGATCCCACGCTCACCGCGCATGCGCAACCGACTGGCCTCCATAAAGGCACCCTGTTCGTCACCGTGGACAGCAGCCCGTGGCTCGACGAGATCGTCCGGTACCGCCGCCGGGAAATCCTTGACCGCCTTCAACACGGATTCGGCCGCGACCTCATTGCGCGAATTTCGTTCCGCGTCGGCTGACTCTGGAAATGGAGTGCGGGGACTTGTCACCGCTTTGCCGGGGCGACTTGTCGCCGTCGAACCGACGCGGGGTGTGGAATGAAATACCTCGATCTCACCCTGCCGACGCCCCAGGAAAACCTCGCCTGTGACGAGGCGCTGCTCGACTGGTGCGATGACAGCGACGGTCCGGAAGTGCTTCGCTTTTGGGAACCGCAACAACCCTTCGTCGTGGTCGGTTACTCAAACAAAGTCGAACGCGAAGTGAACCCTGAAGCGTGCCGCGAGTTGGAAATTCCCATTCTGCGGCGCTGCAGCGGCGGCGGCACGGTGTTGCAAGGACCAGGCTGCCTGAACTACTCGTTGATCTTGAAGATCGACCGCGACCCCGCTTTGCAGACGGTAACCGGCACGAACCGATTCGTGATGGAACGGAATCGTGCCGCGTTGGAAAAGGCGCTTTCCGGTGGTGGAGGACGTAAAAAGGATCCACCTCCCGGACCCCGGACCCCGGACCCCCAATCCCCAATCGCCGTTCGCGGCCACACTGACCTGACGATTGGCGACCGAAAATTCTCCGGTAACGCGCAGCGCCGGAAGCGCCGCGCTGTTCTGTTTCACGGAACTTTTTTGCTGAACGTTGACATCGTGATGATTGAAAGAACGCTGCGGTCGCCGTCGAAGCAGCCGGGTTATCGCGCGAACCGCAGTCATTCCGAGTTTCTGACGAACTTGAACATTCCTGCGGATGCAGTGAAGACCGCCCTGCGCGGGGTATGGAGAGCAGCGAAAGTGCTGGAGGAGTTCCGGACAGAACAAACCCGAAAGCGGGTCGAACAGAAATACTCGGCGGACGGGTGGAATCTGAATTTCTAACCGACCAGACGCGGCAGAAGTCCGATATCAACCTCAACCGAAAAGAGGGATAAACCGCGAAATACGCCAAATACGCGGAAAAGCGGGGCAAGATTTCGTGAAATTTACGTACGGCGTAGCTACTGTCCCGGTTTATGAAAATCCAACTGTTATTCAAAGAGGAGAGCTACAAAATTATTGGCGCGTCGTTCGAGGTGTACCGTGAAAAGGGGTGCTGCTTTCTTGAGCCAGTTTATCAGGAGTGCATGGCGATTGAACTCCGGCTGCAAGGAATCCCATTCGTGCCGAAGAAACCGCTGGAGTTGGAATACAAGGTCCCCTGCGCTCAAAGCACGAGCCGGACTTCATCTGTTATGACAAGATCGCTCTGGAGCTCAAGGCGGTAACGGAACTCACAGACGAGCACCGGGCACAGGTCCAGAATTACCTTAAGGCAACCGGACTCAAACTGGGTCTGCTGGTGAACTTTGGTCACCATCCGAAAGCTCAGGTTGAAAGAATTATTGCTGAAAAAGGACGGTACGCTCACGCGAAGTGAGATTTGAGGGAACCGCAAACCACGCAAAATACGCCGACAAACAGACCCAACGGGTGAACGTCACTTCTGTCTTCTTCCGCGTATTTCGTGTATTTGGCGGTTGAGAATTTCCTGATCGCCTCAATACACCAGCACCAGTACCGCCGCTTGCTCTGCGGACTTCACCACGTCCTCGAATTTCTGCTCCTTCGTGTTCAGTTCTTTGAGTTTGGCGGAAACTTCCGGTACGGATTCAAGGAAGCTGAGAAGAACGCCACTCGTTCAACCTATTTCGCAGAATCAAGAGAGCACTGTCTTCTTTGAGATATCCGAATCACGTACCCTCGCTTTCAGTTCCGGGCGCGTGGATTCAACGAGAGATATTATCTCCTCTTTCTGCATGCCACTTGAGAACGGATTCAAAACGACACTCTCGGCCAGGTCAGCGAGGTTTATCGGAATGAGTTGATGGTTTTTCAATTGTGCAAGCGCTACTTCGGTCTGTGCATCAGTCCCTCCCCAAGCGCACTCACCTCGAAACAAAACAAAACGGATCTCCTTTTCGTCCGAAAACCACAATGGCTTTACGAAAACCTGGATCGGCACCGTGTGAACCAAAGAATCATCTGTCCAGTGGCAGGTGCGCTCATTTTCTGTGTGATGATCGGCAGTTTCACCTCCAAGTGCTACCCATCAGTCCAGAGCCATCTTCGTTTCTGTCTGCGCTCTTCCGCGGATTTGGCGTATTTCGCGGTTTGCCGCGGGGGCGTCAATCGGTCGCCGCTAAAGCGGCTTCCATGTCCGTCTTCCGTCCCGAGTCGTTCAGGATTTGCGCAAGCGCCGAGAGGAACGCTTTCACGTTCGCTTTACTGGAAGTTTCACCCATCAAGCCAACGCGCCAGATTTTACCTTTAAGCGGGCCAAGCCCCGCGCCGACTTCGATGTTGAAGTCGGTCAGCAGTCGTTTGCGCACCGCGGCCTCGTCCACACCGTCGGGCACGGTCACCGCATTGAGTTGCCAGAGTTGATGGCCTTCCTGTGACGCCATCTGCAGGCCCATCGCGTTTAAACCCGCCTTCAGAGCGAAGTGATTCTGTTCGTGGCGCCGCCATCGGTTTTCCAATCCCTCTTCCAACACCAGGCGCAGCGCTTCGTGTAGCGCGTAGTTCATCGAGATCGGCGCGGTGTGATGATAGACGCGGTCCTGACCCCAGTAGGAGGCCAGCAGGTTCACGTCGAGATACCAGCTTTGGACTTTTGTCTTGCGCTTCGTGGCGGCTTCGACTGCGGGTGGACTGAGCGACGCGGGTGACAGTCCGGGCGGGCAGCTCAGACACTTTTGTGTTCCGCTATAGACCGCGTCAATCTGCCAGTCGTCGAGGAGCACCGGGCAACCGCCCAGCGACGTGACCGTGTCGAGCAGCATCAACGCGCCGGCGCTGTGGGCGAGCTTTGAAATCTCTTCAACCGGCGTCAGCGCGCCGGTCGAGGTTTCTGCGTGCACGATCGCGACGAGTTTCGGCCGCGAAACCGTCTTCAGAGCGTCGGCGATTTGCTGCGATTCGATGATGCGGCCCCACGGCGCTTCGACTTTGGTCACTTTCGCGCCGCAACGCCCGGCTACGTCCGCCATCCGCGCGCCGAACACGCCGTTGACACCGATGATGACGTCGTCGCCCGGTTCGAGGAGGTTGACGAAGCAAAACTCCATGCCGGCGCTGCCCGTGCCGCTGATCGGAAAGGTCATTTCATTCTTCGTGAGGAACACCTGGCGGAGCATCGTCTTGATCTCCTCCATCATCCTGACGAAGGCCGGATCGAGGTGGCCGACGAGCGGTTGCGACATCGCTTCGAGCACGGACGGCGCGACATTGCTCGGGCCCGGGCCCATGAGCAGACGCGGTGGGGGCTGGAAAGCAGCGAACGTTTGCATGAGCGCAGATTAAAACGCAGGCTGTAATCGGGCAACGACTTTGCGCTCCATTTTTGGGTTTTCGATTGGATGTTACAACGGTAACATAAAACTGCATGATGATGCGGGGCGGCTATGAGGTCATCATAGTGGGCATGGGCGCCATGGGAAGTGCGGCCGCCTATCACCTCGCGAAACGCGGCAAGCGCGTCCTCGGTTTTGATCGTTTCGCGCCGCCGCACACTTTGGGGTCATCGCACGGAAAGACGCGCATCATCCGCGAAGCCTACTTCGAGCATCCGCTCTACGTGCCCCTCATTCAGCGCGCCTACGAGTTGTGGGCGGAGCTGGAAAGTGAATCGGGAGACAAACTCTTCCGGCAGACCGGCGGCCTCATGATGGGCCGCCCGGACAGTGTCGTTGTTGCCGGCGCCAGGCGAAGCGCAGAGGAACATCGGTTGAGGCATGAGTTGCTGAGCGCACACGATGTGCGCCTTCGTTTTCCGGCGTTTCATCCGGCCGATGATATGATCGCGGTCTGGGGGCCCCGCGCCGGAATTCTTTTTCCCGAACGATGCGTTGAGGCGCACCTGGCTTCGGCTCGCCGGCGCGGCGCGGAGCTGGCTTTCGACGAACCGGTGCTGCGCTGGCAGCCGGACGGCGACGGTGTGCGGGTGTTCACAACCAAGGGCGAATACCAGACCGACCAGCTTTTGTTCACCACCGGAAGCTGGCTCACGTTGTTCATTGCCGAGTTGCGATTGCCGTTGACCGTTGAGCGCCAGATTCAGTTCTGGTTTGAACCCAGGAATCCGGCGTGGTTCCAACCGGACCGCTGCCCAATCCACATCTGGGAGCATGAACCGGGAAAATATTTCTACGGTTTTCCGGATTTGGGAGACGGCGTGAAGGTGG
>DATEKZ010000228.1:0-3514 GCA_035277185.1 Verrucomicrobiia bacterium | reverse complement strand
CTGAACGAGCAGAAGATAACGCCTTTCTCGGCCAGCTGCTTCTTGAACGTGGTACCAACGGAAACGCTGTCGAACACCGCGTCCACCGCCACGCCCGCGAGTCGTTCCCGTTCCCTCAGCGGGATACCGAGCTTTTCGTAAGTCTCGAGAAGTTTGGGGTCCACTTCATCAAGGCTCTTTGGCCCGTCGCCCTTCCTCTTTGGCGCGGAGTAATAGACGATGCTCTGGTAGTCGATGGGTTCGTGGCGGACCTTTGGCCACGTCGGCTCCGTCATCGTCAGCCAATGTCGGAATGCTTTGAGCCGCCATTCGGTCATCCACTCCGGTTCGCCCTTCTTGCGCGAGATGAGCCGGATGATCTCTTCGTTCAGGCCCGGCGGCGCGGAGTCGGTTTCGACGTCGGTGTAGAAGCCGTACTTGTAGTCCTGTTTGACCAGGCCCTCAATGGTTTCAGTCGCCGTGCTCATACGTGAATCGGGAACCGTTAAAGGCGTTAAGGCGTTGAATCGCCAAGCCGCCGCGCGCGCTTATCGCCCCTTTGCGGCGCAATCGGGACAAAGCCCGCGAATGGAAAGGTCGAACTGCGTTGCCCTGAAGCCGCGCGGCAGCGGGATTTGGGGCTTCGTCCTGTCGAGATCAATGTCGTAAACCCCGCCGCAGGCGTCGCAATGAAAGTGACAATGTTCGTGCATGTTCGGGCAAAAGCGTGTCGCGCCGCGATCCACGTTCACCTGCTTGACCAGTCCGCATTTCACGAGGGCGTCCAGGCAGTTATAGACGGTGGCCATGGAAATATCGGGCATCTGCTGCTTGGCGCGGAAAAAAACCTCCTCCGCGGTGGGGTGATCGCGTTTATGCAGGAGAACGTCGTAAACCTCCTGGCGCTGAGGCGTGAAGCGAAGCCCGCTCGTGGCGAGCCGTTCGTTGATCCGCCCTTTCTGCGTTTTGTTCTCGACTGAAGTCATAGCACGGGCAATCTAACCAAGCTGCCAGCCCTGTCAATAGTTAGAATAATTCTAAATCTCATCTAATGACGGGCCGTCGTTGTATTAGTTTGACTGCCCGCGGTCGATCCGAGGAATGCGGGGATCCATGCGTTTCGCGTGAGCCAACCCGTCGCCGCCACGGTCAGACGGGCGTTCCATGAATACGTGCCTGAACTTCGGATTGTCCATGAACGGTTCCTCCCTCCCCGTCCCTTTCCATCAGCCGTCCGCACTGGCGCATAATCTGTAACAATTGCTACACAAATTGTTCCTCTAACTGCTTGGAAGGCTGCGCTGCGGTCCAGGCTTATGCGGCGAGGCAAAAGGCACAAAGCCGCCGGGCAAAACTTGCGCACGGCCCTGAACCCGTTACACTCCGCCGCCATGTCCTGGAAGGTCCTGACAACGGCGCGCACTTTGAATGAGGCAGGCCAATCAGCACTCGAACTCCTCCGCCGGTCCGGCTGCGAAATCATTACTCCACCCAAATTGGGTCCCTTGCCCGCCGATGAACTGGTCAAAGTTCTCCCCGGAGCCGATGCCGTGCTCGCCAGCATGGATAAGTTCACTGACGAAGTGTTGACCTCTCCCGCAGCGAAGAACCTCAAAATCGTCTCCCGCTGGGGTGTCGGCTATGACGCGATTGACGTTCCAGCCGCGACCCGGGCAGGAGTCGTCGTCGCCTACACTCCCGGTCTACTCAACGAAACGGTCGCCGACTTCGCTTTTGCGCTGCTGTTGGCCATTGCGCGGCGTGTCCACGTGGGCCACCTGGACATGGCGAACGGAGTCTGGCGCGGCGTTTGGGGCAATGATGTTTTCGGCAAGACGCTCGGCATCCTCGGATGCGGCCGCATCGGCCAGGCCATGGCCCGCCGCGCGAGCGGATTCAACATGCGCGTCATCGGTTACGACATCGCGCCCAATGCCGACGCCGAAAAGATCGGGATCAAATTTGTCTCGCTGGACGAACTCCTGGCCGAAAGCGATTTCCTGTCGCTGCACGCCGCGTTGACGCCGCAGAATCGCGGACTGCTGGGCGAAGCGCAGTTGCGCAAAATGAAGAAAATCGCCTACCTCATCAACACGGCCCGCGGAGCGCTCGTGGACGAAGCCGCCCTCGTTCGCGCGCTGCAGGAAGGCTGGATCGCCGGCGCCGCATTGGACGCTTTCGTGACGGAACCGCTACCGGCCGATCATCCGTTACGCAAGGCGCCGAACGCCTTGTTGACGCCGCACCTGGCTTCCTTTGCGCGGGAAACCGGCGAACGGGTCAGCCTCACTGCGGCGCAGGCGATCGTTGACCTGATGAATGGGCGACGACCGCAGTTCGTTGTCGCGCCTGAGGTTTTTGATGCTTCGTCGTTGCGCACGAAGTTAAAATAAAGAGGTCCCTGAAACGAGACAATCAAATCAGATGAAACCATTTCGCGTTCTTTCGCGTGTTTAGCGGGCAATTAATCATATGAAACAGAATCACGTCCGGGCCAAACTGAAACGCGGCGAACCGAGCGTCGGCACCTGGCTGACCCTGCCCGACTCCGTGTCGGCCCGGCTTATGGCGCGGGTCGGGTTCGACTGGCTGACGGTCGAACTGGAACACACGCCGGTGAATTTCGAGACGGCCGCGCAAAGCTTCACGGTCATCGCGGGCAACCATTGCGTTCCACTCGCCCGCGTGCCGTGGAACACCGGCGAGAACATCAAACGCGTCCTCGATACCGGCGCCTATGGCATCGTGGTGCCGATGGTCAATTCACGCGCCGAGGCGGAAGCCGCGGTTCGCGCCGCCCGTTATCAGCCACTCGGCGAGCGTTCCATCGGCGGCCAGTTGCACGCCGCCAACTTCGACACCGACCCCGCCACCTACTACGCCCGCGCAAACGAGGAAATCCTGGTGGTGGTTATGATGGAGCACATCAAGGCCATCGAAGCCGCCGACCAGATCCTGAGCGTGCCGGGAATCGATGTCGCGTTCATCGGCCCGAACGATCTTAGCAATTCGATGGGCAAAAAGCCGGTGTTCGACAGCGACGACAAGGAATTCAAAGAGGCCGTCGCGCACGTGCTCGCAACCGCTCGGAAACACGGAGTCGCTCCGGGAATTCACGTTCTCGACGCTCCGGCCGCACAGCGTCGCCTGGGCGAAGGTTTTCAGTTCATTGCGATCACCAGCGAGGCGGGCATGATGCTCGCCAAGGCCGGTGAAATTGCCAAAATCCTCGGACTGGGCGCCGACAAAGTCGTTGCGAAGTATTGAATCACCAATCGTCCTCGTCCTCGTCCTCGTAATCGAATTTGAAACGTTGTCCAGTCGAGAACTGAAAGGACGGATATGAGATAATGAAAATCGTTGTTCTCGACGGCTACACACTGAATCCCGGCGATTTGAGCTGGGACGAACTCAAATCACTCGGCGAGTGCGAAATCTACGAGCGCACACCTCCGGATCAAGTGGCTCAACGCGCGGCCGACGCCGATGTAGTGCTCACGAACAAGGCCATCGTTTCCCGGGAACACATCCAGGC
>DATEKZ010000227.1:0-3713 GCA_035277185.1 Verrucomicrobiia bacterium | reverse complement strand
CGAAGTGATCGAGCATCCGTGGTCGCTCCCGAAGTCGATCAAGGACCATCTCGATTTGAACAGCGGCAACGATCGCGGCCGCATCTACCGTGTTGTGCCGGAACGTTTCAAACAGCGGAAACCGCCGCGTCTGAGCAAAGCCACGACGAAGGAGCTCGTAAAACTGCTGGAGCATCCGAATGGCTGGCATCGCGACACGGCGGCCCGGCTGCTTTATGAGCGCCAGGACACTTCGGCGGTGCCACTGCTGGAAAGAGAGTTGAACAAATCCCAATCGCCACTCGCCCGAATGCACGCGCTGCATGCCTTGAGCGGCTTGCGAGCATTGCAACCGCCTCATGTCAGGAAGGCTTTGACCGACAAAGATGAAGCCGTTCGCGAACACGCGCTGCGTCTCTCGGAACAACTTTCGGCGCCGTCCACTTCCGACAGCGGGCTGGATCAACAGATCATGGGCCTCGCGGCCGATCCGTCGCCGCGGGTACGTTGCCAATTGGCCTTCACACTGGGGGAAGACCCTTTCAGCCGCGAAAAATTGGGGGCGCTGGCAAACGTCATACGACGCGATGCCGATAACGTCTGGGCGCGCGCGGCAGCGTTGAGTTCATTGCGACACAGCGCAGGATTCGCCTTCGAATTATTGAACACGGACACGCGTTTCTGTGAATCCTCCGGCGGACAAGCATTTCTTCGCCAATTGGCGGGCGTCATTGGCGCGCAGAACAGTCCCGCTGAAATCGCCGCAGTGCTGCGTTACCTCGAGGGAACCTCCGACAGGGATTCGATGCTCGGGCTGGTTCACGCCCTCGGCGAGGGCCTGCGCCGCACCGGATCATCGCTCGTCCAGGCCGACTCGGGTGGGCGGTTGAAACCGGTTTTCGCGCGCGCGAAAGCGACTGTGAATGACACCGCGGCTTCCGAAGAGACCCGTGTTCAGGCCATTCAACTGCTGGCGATGACTGATTCTGTTGAGGCCGGAGAAGTTTTGTCATCGCTGCTTGTCTCAACGCAACCGCAAGCCATACAGCTCGCGGTTGTCTCCTCCCTGGGCCGGTTCAACGAGCCGGGAGCGGGGACATTGCTCCTGGACCGATGGCCGCAGTTCACGCCGAGGGTCCGCAATGAGGTGATCGCGGTCCTGTTGACGCGAACCGAGAGAGTACGGGCCTTGTTGAATGCGGCGGAGAAAGGGATTGTTCTGCCATCAGACTTCACTGCCCTCCAGTTGCAGGCGTTGCGCGATCATCGTGATCCGGAAATCCGCGACGCGGCGGCGCGACATCTGGGAGCGTCCGCCGCCGGCCGGCGTGAAGAAGCAGTGAGGACTTTTCTGCCCGCGCTCCCGATGCGCGGCGATGCGGCGAAAGGCAAAACGATTTATCTCGAACGCTGCGCTTCGTGCCATCGCATCGGCAGTGAGGGGCACCCGCTCGGCCCGGACCTGACGACAGTGAAGACCGCAGGAAAGGAGAAGCTGTTGGTGGGTATCCTTGATCCGAATCGCGAGGTGGCGCCGAGCTTTTTGAACTTCACCGTGGAAACGAAATCGGGCGACGTATTGTCCGGTGTGATTGCGAGCGAGACGGCCGGCAGCGTGACGTTGCGCGGGCCGAACGGGGTCGAGACCGTCGTGCTCCGTTCCCGGATCGAGCGGCTGCAAAGCACCGGCCAGTCGTTGATGCCGGAGGGATTGGAGGCGGGTCTTGCTCCGCAAGACATGGCTGATCTGCTCGAATATCTCGGCGTGGCGGACTGACCTGCGACTACAGGTAACTGAGCACGCGGACCTCATCAGCGTATTGGAGCAAAAGCCGGTTCTGCTGCACGCTGATATGCCGTGGCGCCTGGGGCTGGTAGTACTGCCAGATGTATTTTCCGTTTGAGGGGTCAAGGCGGTATATCCGGTGATGGATCGGAATGTTCCGGTCGTCCCCACCGGTGCGGATCACGTCGAGGCCCGAAATGCGCGACTCGGTCACATAAACGTATTTGCCGGATACATAGCATTGCTCGCCGAGTTGATCGGCTTTCCAAAGCACCTTGCCCGAGGAGGCGTCCACCTTCATGATCACGGGATGGGGTCTGTCCGTGAGCTTGATCTGTTGCGAGTACTGGATGGAGTCCGGGCTGGCCGAAGTGGTCGAGACATACAGCATGCCCCGACTGTCGCGGACGACCCGCGAGATGCCCACGCTCGGAACGCGCCAGCGTGCGTTTCCGGTACGAACATCAAAAGCCGTCAGCATGCCCTTGTCGAACAGGTACAGACTGCCGGCTTCTTCCAGGCAGGGTGAAACCGCGTCGTCATTGTCAAAGGCGACAGGGTAAGTCAGCTTGCCTTCCCAAAGCTTCTGGTTCTTCTTGCTGAAGACGTGAACCGCCTTGCCGGCCGCCAGAACATCGACGGTCTTTTGCGGGAACAGCGAAGGCGGGCCAATCACTTCACCCTTCCACTCCGGAGAATCGGCCGGCGCCAGGCGCCGCAACGTGACCTGGTAGCGGCTCTCATTTTCGTAAGTGACCCCGCCGGTCCGCTCGCGCTGCATCTCATTCAGCAATTCGGTCGTCGCCTTCAGACTGTCACGCGCCGACAGGCCGCCGCTGTTGAACGTGGATTCGGCAGGGGCCGCCTTCATGGCCTGCACAACGACCAACCTTTTCTCAAGCAACGTTGCCTTGAACTGAACCACGTTGTCGCCGGCGGGCAGAAACTCGCGGTCGCTGAGCGCGAAATCCCCGATGCCACCGGCATCAAACGCATCCTCGTCACCCGATGCGCGCGGTTGTGCCACCGGACGCGCAGCCGGCCGGCCGGTCGCAAAACGCGGAAGCGGCGCGGCCGCCAGGACCTCCGTCCTCGCTGTTCCGGACGGCAGCAAGATATGGGTGATCGATTTCTGTCTCGCCGGGTTTTCGGCCATTACCAGGATCGACCGGTCCGTGAACTCGACCTGCTGAATGCGATCCTTGATCGGCACCTCCGCTTTTTGTTTGCCGGTCTTTCGGTCGAAGCGAACGATGCGGTCGGCGAGTGAAACCCAGATATCCTCGCCGGCAACGTGCACTTCAGGCGGCAACGGGTCGAAGAAGTCATCGTCGTCACCGACCGCGAGCGCCAGCGGCGCTTTCGCCGGCGCGGGCGCGGAAGGGGCGGGGGGTTTTGCCGCGGGCAACGTAGCAGACCAGATTTCCTTCTCATTGGCCACATTGATCAGCGCCAGTTTGTTGGCGCGCAAAAGAAGCAGCTCGTCGGTCGAGAGCAGTTGCGAATGCACCGGACGATCGGTCCTGGTCGTTTGCACCGAGTAGAGCGTTCGGGGTTTGCAGCCGACAAACACGTACCAGCCATAAGCGGCGAACAGCAGAGCGACCACTCCGGCGATTCCCGCGAGCGCGAGCTTCGTTTTCCTCCATTCCTTCGCCTTCACCGCGAACTTCTGTCCTTCGTAGAAAGGAACCTCGATGCCGCGCTGCTCCGCCTGGCCCTGGCAATAGACGGAACAGAGATAGCCGAATTGTTCCATGCATTTGAGGCAAATCGGCTTGCCGCAGACGAGACAGGCGTTCGTCACGGGTTGTTGACGATGTTTGGCGCAAAATGTAACGGCGGGCGCTTCAACAGACGCGGGTGGCGGGGCCGACTCGGCAGTCGCGGCGCTCGCCACCGGAAGCGGAACGGGCCCAGGCGAAGGGGCGTCAGCGCCGATGCGGAT
>DATEKZ010000226.1:0-3621 GCA_035277185.1 Verrucomicrobiia bacterium | reverse complement strand
AAGGGAGTCGCGAAGAAATCAGGGATACTCTGGCGCCTTCGGGACCGCTGCGGCCCGGAGTACCGCGGTCCGACTTTAACCTCCAGTCCTCCGGTGCTCCATCACTCCGTCGCGCTTCCGCTCAGCCAATCGAGGTAACGTTGGTTGCCTGCTGTGATCGGCAACACGATGAATTCCGGCGTGTCGTAAGGATGTTTCTCGAGAATGAGCTTCTCCAGCGCCTTGAGCTTCGCTTTCGTCGTCTTAAAAATGATCAACACCTCCGCGCTCGATTCCAGTTTGCCCTGCCACCAGTAATGCGATTCGATTTTTGGAATCAAATTGGCGCAGGCGGCGAGGCGCGCTTCCAACGCGGATTTAGAGAGCGTACGAGCTGTTTTCAGATCAGGAGCAGTAACGAGGGCTGCGAAATGACTAACTGCTGTTTTCAAGATTCGTGAAGGATTGTCGAAGGTGTGATCGAATGACGTTCGTGGCCTTATGCTCGCGTTTGCCACCAACGGTTGGCGAAAAACGCTGCGAACGCCGCCATTACGATACCGACTAAAACCCAGTCTGTCGGTGAGAGCAGCAGAAGTGGACCGTTTTGCCGAGATGCTTCCACCGTCACGCGCTCCTTCCATTCAGACCACTGTCGATAGCCTGTGGCGGATTCGGCACCGGGCTTGAACCAGTCGCCCTTCGATCCTTCCGGTGCCTGGGTCAGAAAAGTCTGCGTGAGGAATGGCGGCTTTGATCTTGGAGATGATTTCTGCGCGAGGAGCTATCGGCGGCGGATCCCAATCGTCGGGAATATCCTTGAGCGTTTTGATGTCCTTGGGCCAATTGTAAATGTAAAGGTCCCAGCTCACCGTGTAAGGTTATCGCATTATCCACCCGCCACCCACCACCAACTCCTCCTGATAAAACACACAGGCCTGGCCCGGCGTGATGGCCCGCTGCGGCGTGTGCAGTTTTACTTTCGTGCTGCCGTTCGGCTGCGGCGTCACCGTCGCCGCGGTGCCGGGATGGTTGTAGCGAATCTTGGCAGTGACTTCGAGCGTCTCCGGCGGCGCGTCGAACGGAATCCAGTTGCAGCGATCGACCGTGAACTCATCACGCTGAAGTGCCGATTCGTCGCCGACAACGACGCGGTTGTTCGCGGCGTCGAGTTCGATGACATAGAGCGGCGTCTTGTTGGAGATGCCGAGTCCCTTGCGCTGGCCGATAGTGTAGAACTCGATGCCGTCGTGATGACCGAGCACATTGCCATGCAGGTCCACGATTTCGCCGCGATGCTTCTCGACGAGCTTCGCCTTTTGCAGGAACGCGCCGTAGTCCTTGTCCGGTACGAAGCAGATTTCCATGCTCTCTTCCTTCTCCGCCGTCTTGAGGCGCGCTTCACGGGCGACTTCGCGGGTGTTGTCTTTGTTCAATTCACCGAGCGGAAAGAGCGATCGGGCCAACTGGTCCTGTCGCAGCGAAAAGAGGAAATAGCTCTGGTCTTTGCGCAGATCGCGGCCGCGCTTGAGCAACACGCGGCCATCACCGCGGCGTTCCAGTCGGGCGTAGTGGCCCGTGGCAATGTATTCGCCGTCGAGCTGTCGGGCACGATGGATGAGCGTGCCGAACTTGAGGTGCTGATTGCACATCACGCACGGGTTCGGTGTGCGGCCGGCCTTGTATTCGTCGGCGAAGTAGCTGATGACCGTCTTCTGAAAATCCGCCGCTTCATCGACAAGATAGAACGGAATGCCAAGCCGATGACAGACGGCTCGGGCGTCGGCGACGGCTTGCGGCCCGCAGCACTTGTCTTCGGCGCGGGAGATGCAGTCCTGCGGCCAGAGCTTGAGCGTGATGCCGACGACGTCATAGCCCTGTTCGAGCAACAGGGCGGCGGCCGCGGAGGAGTCCACTCCACCGCTCATGCCGCAAATCACGCGTGTCTTCTTCTTTTCCGTCACAGACCGGCGAGCATACGTGAGGCGTGAAGAGGTGTAAAGGAACGGAATCGGTGGGATCGGTGGGATTGGGACATCGCGCTATTGCCAGGACGATTCTATCGGGTCTGTAGCGGCGGTCTACGACCGCCGATCCTGATAGATTTCGGCGGAACTCGGCGCTCACTACAGGTTGTCCTGGTAGAGACGGCGCGCTGCGCCGTCCGCGACGCATTTAGCGTCGCAACGCCCGCTTTGTCGGTGCGGGCCGCTGCGGGCAGGATGCCCGATCAGCGTTGGATTCGGTAGAAACGGATGGCGCCGTTGACCGGCGCCGTGACGCGGAACGAACCGGGAGAAAGCTGCGTGACGCTCGCGCCCGTTTCAGTCGAATATCCGCTGGCCACATTTGCCGAACCGAGAAGGGTGAACGCAGTCGGCGTATCGCTGGTGCCGCCGGAGAAATCGATCTGCACGGTTCCATCCGCTATCTGGATGCTTGCGACGTTCGGACGGACGACGGTTGTGCTCAGGTTGACCACGCGTACGTTGTCGAAAATGGCCGCGCCGGAATTGCCGACGGAGTCGTACGCATCACAGTAGCCGAGCATGATGTTGCCGGCCGTAAATGGGGTGGTGTTAACCGTCTGCAGGATAACCGTCTTGTTGATCTTGAGGGTGGCCGCACTCCCCACCTGGCTGATCTCCACGTCCACCCAGGTGGGCGTCGCTGTGGTGGGCAGGTTAGCGGGCGATCCTCCCCTCGAACCGCTCGCAGGATCACCCGGCGCGTACGGCGGTGACTTGAAGACTTGATGGAACGCGGTCGCGAACCGATTGCTGACGATCGTTGGACCGCTGGCGGCGTTGGTGCCGGTGTAGAGCGTATAATCTCCGAGTCCGCTCGCATCGGCGACGATGGCGTACCAGAGTCCGTCGATATCCACGGGGGGATTCATCACGTTGCCGGCCGTGTTCCGAAACCAATTCGTCTTGTTCCCGGAAAGGTTGATTCCGAAGAGGACAAATTCGGTCGTTCCCGACGTACTTTCAACGAGATACAGGTTGAACCGCAACGCGAAGTCGTTGCTGAAGCTTTGCCCGCCTGGATAAAAATTGATGCCGGCAGCGCCAAAGTCGGACCCTTCAAATTTGTTGACCGTCATCTTAAGTCCGCTCGTCGTTCCTCCCGAATTGGGGGCCGGCGGGATTCCATCTGCAGAATAATCGTAAGCGATGCTGTTCGGATCCGGGAAAAAGTCGTCGATGGCGTTGTTCGCGCCAAAACGAATGCGCCAGTTGAGGGAGGTGTTTGTTTCGAAATTATCGGAGAACAGGATCGTCCCCGTTTCCGGAGGCAATTCATCGTCCAGGATAGTCGCCGTCGCTGAACCGGGCGTGCCGACCGCATAACCTTGACCGCCTGCCACAGTGGCGATCACGGTTTCATCCTCGTCGAGCGTGCTGTCATCGACCGGCGAAACATTGAAGTCCTGGTCCACCGTTCCCGCGGGGATCGTGACGGTCGCCGGGCCGTTGAAATCGGCCGGACTCGATGCGGTGCCGGCGTACGAAATATTCGCGGTGATCTCAACATTCGTCTGCCCCCGGCGCGAGATGCGATAGGTCACGTGGTCATCTGCGATCCGTTCGTACATAGTGAGTGCAACCGTGCTGATCGAGAGTTCGGGAGTGTCGTCAT
>DATEKZ010000225.1:0-5762 GCA_035277185.1 Verrucomicrobiia bacterium | reverse complement strand
CAGAACAGCGCCGCCGCGCGCGCCAGTTGCAGGAGGAAAAAACCTACCAGGTCAGACAGGCCATGATCTCCGTCGGGTCCGGAGGATTCGACGGCAAGGGCTGGCGGCGCGGCCTGCAGATCGCGCTCGGCTTTCTCCCCCCGGGCGCGTCGCACACCGATTTCATCTTCTCTGTGATCGCCGAGGAGAAGGGTTTCCTGGGCAGTGTGGTGGTCCTCTCCCTTTATACGATGGTCCTGTTTGTCGGAATCCGCATTGCCGGCCAGGCGCGCGATCGCCTCGGTAAACTGCTCGCGGTGGGAGTGGTGGCGCTGCTCTTCAGTCATGTCTTCATCAACATCGGCATGAACATTCGCCTGATGCCGGTGACCGGTATCCCACTGCCGCTTCTGAGTTACGGCGGCTCCTCCGTGCTCTGCTCGTTGATCGCCGTCGGCATCCTGCAAAACGTACACATCAATCGAAGAAACTACTAATTATGAGTGAACGAAGCTTTTCCCGCCGCCGTCGTGGCGGCCATCGTTTCCGCCCCAGCGGCGGAATGTCTCAAAACGTCCAACGTCCGGACCGCGCCGCCAGCGAGGCCCGCGCCGAGGCGCTCGGCAAGAAGCCCGGCGATGAATCGGTGTTCGACCGCGGACGGCATGAACGCGAGATTCAACGCGCCGAAAACCTCGCCGCCGGCCTCCCGGCCGACGCCCCCGTGGAATCCGGCGCGCCGGCCGCTGCCGACCAGAAGAAGCGCGACTTCCGCGAACCCGACTTCGCCATTCCCGCCGAGGTGAAAGAGGACTCCACCTACGAACCGGTTCCGGTGAAGGAAGCCCCCCCGCAGGGTATCGTGGACACCATCAAAGTCGTCGCCAACAAGGTGATCCGGAAAGTGCAGCGGTTCATGAAACCGGTGAAGAAGATCCATAAGGAAGTCGTGATCAACGCCGAGTCGCTCGAAACCCGCGTCGCCGTGCTCGAAGAGGGCAAGCTCGAGGAGTTCACCATCGAACGCACTTCCGACGAGCGGCTCGTGGGCAGCATCTTCAAAGGCAAGGTCAAGAACCTCGAAGACGGCTTGAAAGCCGCCTTCGTGGACATCGGCTTTGAGAAGAACGCGTTTCTCCACTACTGGGACATTGTCCCGAGCAACTTCGACAGCAGCGTCGAAGTCGTCGAGCGCGAAGGGCGAAAGCGCGACAAACCGCGCATTACACAGCGCGACATCCCGCGGCTTTATCCGCCCGGCAGCGACATCATCGTCCAGGTCACCAAAGGCCCCATCGGCACCAAGGGACCGCGTGTCACCACCAACCTGGCGCTTCCCGGCCGTTACCTGGTTCTGCTGCCGAATTCGGATCAAAGCGGCATCTCGCGAAAAATCGAGCACCACGAGGAACGGCAGCGCCTCAAGACCATCCTCCGCGAGCTCAGCATCCCGGATGGAATGGGGGTCATCATCCGCACCGTCGGCGAAGGACAGCAAAAACGCTATTTCGTCCGCGACCTCGCCCTGTTGATCGACGAGTGGAGACAGATCCAGGAAAAGATCAACCAGCAACCGCCCGCCACCTGCGTCTTTCAGGAACCGGACCTCGTCGAACGCACGGTCCGTGACTTCCTCACTGAAGACGTCGAACGCATCGTGGTGGACAGTTCGCGGCATTACGAGCGGATCCGCGATATGATCGCGCGGATTTCCAAGCGCTCCATCTCGAAGGTCAAACTTTACGCGGATTCACAGCCCGTGTTCGACCGCTTCGGTATCACCCGCCAGCTCGAAAGCGCCTTCGCCCGCCAGGTGCACCTGAAGAGCGGTGGCTACATCGTCATCGACGAGACCGAGGCGCTGGTCGCCATCGACGTGAACACCGGCCGCCACAAAAGCGGGAAGGACCAGGAATCCACCATCGTCAAGGTCAACCTGGAGGCCGCCGACGAGATCTGCCGCCAGCTCCGTCTCCGCAACATGGGCGGACTCATCGTGCTGGATTTCATCGACATGAAATCGCGCCGCGATCAGCAGGCGGTCTATCAGCGCGTCAAGGAAGGGCTCAAACGGGACAAGTCCAAGACGCACATCCTGCCCATCTCGCAACTCGGCCTGATGGAGATGACCCGCCAACGCCATACGGAAAGCGTGCGCGCCGCGGTTTATGACGATTGCCCGTACTGCAAGGGACGCGGGAAGGTCAAAAGCTCGCTCACGATGAGCGTGGAGATCCAGCGCAAGCTCGCGGAGATCCTCAAGAGGCGGCAGCGCGACGAGTCCGACTTCCAGCTCCGCATCGTGGTGAACCCGACCGTGCTGGAACGCCTCCGCACCGAGGACGAAAAGCTGTTGATTGAACTGGAGAAACGCTATTTCGGAAAACTCTCATTCCGGGGCGACCCCGCGTTTCACGCCGAACAATTCAAAATTATCAACGTGGCGACCAACGAAGAGATGGCCAGCGTCGGAAGTTGACGCTGGCATCCGACCCGACAGCCGGCTCATTCAAGGCCGGCTGTCGGGCGGTCGCTCGCTTGCAGGGCGGATTTCATAAAGCCGTTCGTCCTCGAATCGCTTCACTTCCACGATCGTCACGCTCCGCGGCAGGAGGGCTTTCTCGCCGTCTGACAGGAAGTCGCCTTGCAGATAGACCGGACCGCCATCCTTCAGGATGTCCTCGATCTGAACGCGATGCCGCAGGGAAGTGAATTCACCCGTCCAATTGTTCAAAAGATAAGTCCGGCAGTCACCGACATCCACAAGTCTGTGAAGGATCCCATAATATTGGCTCCCCGAAAAGAACGTCCCGAACGTGAGCGCATGGATCTGCGACGACGCGCCATAGTAGAAAATTCTGGCTCCCTTCTCTTGCCCGGTCGTGACGCGGCTCAATTCCATCCGGGCAGCCGCGTTGTTCGCTGTTTTTCGAAACAACGCAACCTGCTGCGTGACCAACAGAACGACTGTGACGGCGACGCCCGCCGGCAATGCGACTCGCCTCACCGGCGCTGGCGAGAGCCATCCGAATTTTCCCGCCATCAACGCGATCAATGCCCAGTTCAAACCCAACAGGCCCATCGTCGGTATCAGGTATCGACTCTGTGGGTTCTTGGCCCCAATGGCCAGTTGCAGCAGGCCACCGATCAGAAGACACGTCAGCAACCGCTCGTGTTCCCGCGAACGGTCTCTGTCCACTCCCGCCTTCAACCGGAAGGCAACCACGGCCGCCAGGCTGGCCAGGAGGGTGAAGGAATAGAATTTGTTCGTCCAAACCAGCGTCACCAGGCTGGAGAAAAAAGACTCCAGAGTCATGAAGCCGGAAGGCCCCAGGCCGTACTGCCCGCGTTTCGTCGCCAGGCCCCAGAGCCAGCCGAGAAAACGCGGATACTTGTCCGCGATGGGAATCGTCCAAACGACGCCCCAGATGATGATCAACGCGCCGAGGCGCAATCGCTGCTTCCACCCTCGCTTCAGCAACAGCACCAGAGCGCAAACCGGCAGGAACGTGATCTTGAGACAGAGACCCGTCGCGACGAGGAAACTCAGCAGGACCTGTTGCCGCCATCCCAATGAAGGTCCCAACGCATCCTCACGCAAAAGGGCCGACACCATCAAGAGCGTCAGCAGCAGGAGCACCGGCTCCGGATTTACACGGAGGAAAAGCAGAAAATTGTCACCGACCAGAAACGGCGTGGCCTGCACCAGATATCCCGCCGCGGCGATTCTCGTACTCCTGGCCACGGCGAAACCGACCCACGCCATGACGACCGCATACAGCAGCACGATCACCAGGCTGGCCGCGCTCAGGTAGCTCTCCGCGTGCGCCAGCACCTGCACCGCGGTCTCCGGAGCCGGCGCCCCCAGGTTCGCCAACCGGATCGACAATCCCAGCGCCAGTTGCAGCGGCGTGCCCGGATGATCGATGTGCTCGGGCGATTGCAGAATCGCCAGGTTCAACCCGTTGAGGAGATAAACGTAGTCAGGATCATAGTTATACGAGAGATAGAATGGCCCAACGACCCGCGCGAACGCCAACGCCGTCAACAGGAACACCCCGGGCAACACCAGGAAGGGCGCGACCTGCTTGAGCGACGGGGCCGGGCGCGCGCCGGCGCGGCTTTCAGGCACGCTGGACAAATCGGAAGTCGCCACAGATTCTCAGGACTTAATGTCACGCACCTGAAATGCTGTCACGCCAATTGCCAGAAAAGTCAGGTTGAATCCGCCGAGAATGCTGAGGGACTCGCCTATCCTCCACCAAGGAACGGGTTGTGCGAACATGAACTGCCAGACATTCAGGTGATAGGTCAGGAACCAGTGCTGCAGATCGCGGAAGTAGGGAATGTTCATCATGATGAAATTCACAAACACGAACGAGAGCGCGAGTATGGTCGCCGCCGCCGGTTTCACGTTGAAACAGGAAAACATGAAGGCCAGGGTCATCACCGACACCGCCTTCGGCGCCATCATCCCATGCGCTGCTGCGTAATGCTTCAGACCGCTCCACACGTCGAACACGCTGAAAACCTCTCCGGGAACCAAAACGAAGAGGCCCTTCCACGGAAACCAGATCGAAGCAAACGCCAGCCCGAACAAACCCAGGGTCATCACCAGCGCGAAGGAAAAAATCGCCCCGGCCACCCATTTGAGCAGAAGCAGACGGAAACGCGAGACCGGGCGGGACAGGATCATCCGCAGCGTGCCGTCCTCGGCCTCTTTCGCCACCAGATCGCCGCCCACGAGCGAGACGTAGAGCGGCAGCAACATGTAGGCGATCGGAAAGAGCATCACCGTCGCGATCGTAAGACCCGAAACATATTCCTGCGCCAGATAACCGTTCCCCTCGAGCGTCCGCACCATGCCGCGTGACGCGCTGGAAAAGCGAAAGACCAGCGCAATGACGTTCTGGGCGAGCAGGAACATCAGAAAACCGATGTACGTCCGCTTCTTGCCAAACAACTTCCAGAGTTCGTTGCGCAGTTGTAAGTAAAACATCGTGGTCGGTTGAACCGTTAAATCGTTGAAACGTTGAAACGTTACAAACAGACGGCCGTCGTGGCGACGGTTCAACGGTTCAACGGTTCAACGAGTAGAATCCTTCCGCATCAGTTCCAGATAAAAATCTTCCAGCGTTTGTTCCTCGCGCGCGACTTCGTAAACGGCCGTCCCCTGCTCCACCAGGCGTCGGACGACCCGGTCCGTGCCAACGCCCGGCGCCAGCGCGATGAGCTGCCCGTCGCGCTCATCGATCACGAGCTTCTCGCTGCGCAACGCCTTGACTGCACGCCCGAAGTCATCGACGCGCAGCCGCACCCAGTCCTGCGTTTGCCGGGCCTCCGCCAGCAGACCTTCAAATACCTTCCGTCCCTGGTTCAACACCGCGATGCGCGTGCAAAGCTGCTCCACTTCGTTGAGCAAGTGGGACGACAGCAGGATCGTGAGGCCAAGTTCGCGATGAAGCCGGCGGATCGTTTGGCGCATTTCATGGATGCCTTCCGGATCCAGCCCATCACCCGGCTCATCGAGAATCAACAATTCCGGCTGCGGCAACAACGCCTGCGCCAGCGCGAGCCGGGCCCGCATGCCGTGCGAGTAGGTTTTGACCTTCGACCGCTCGCGTCCCGTCAAGCCAACCCAATCGATCACCTCTCGAATGCGTTCCGCCGAAGTGGGCGCGGTGTAGTGGCTCAGGATCTCCAGATTTCGCCAGCCGCTGAGATAATCGTAAAACACCGGCGTCTCGAAAATGGCGCCAACTCTGAGCAAGGCATCCTGGCGA
>DATEKZ010000224.1:0-4852 GCA_035277185.1 Verrucomicrobiia bacterium | reverse complement strand
CCCTCTTTGCTGTTTACACAGTCGTTCTTACGCCACCACCGGCTGATTCGGGCCGATTTTTCTATTGCGTCTGTTCTGCCTCCCCGATTATTTTACCGCGCTCGATTGACCACTGAAACAAAACTTGAACGCTGAACTTTGCAAGAAAGCCGCGGAGAAGATTGGCAACCCCAATATTCTGGTGAACCTGGTGTCGCGCCGTGTGCGCCAACTCAACTCGGGCGGCGGCTCCGGCAGCCGGCCGCTGATCGACGGCGGCGGCAATCTCGGCGCAGCCGACACTGCTCTGGCCGAACTGGTCGAAGACAAGATGGGGTGGGAATTGCTGACGCCGGTTCAGGAGGAATTGGTGGTGCCCAAAAAGCGCAGGAAAGGCTGAGTCCGTTTTCCGATGCGGCGAACAGCCAGAAGGCCCCCCTTCTGGCTCGTTTTGTTTATGGCCGACATTCTGTCCAATCCGAAGGCCCGGCGGGATTATCACATCCTCGAAACCTTTGAGGCCGGACTGGTGCTCCATGGCACCGAAGTCAAGGCCTTGCGCGCCGGCAAAGGACAGATCAGCGAAGCCTTTGCCCGGGTGGAGAACGATGAAGTCTGGCTGCACAACGCGCACATCGACGAGTATTCGCACGGCAATCTGCAAAATCATCAGCCGAAGGCGCCGCGCAAACTCCTGCTGCACAAATCGGAGATTCGAAAGCTCTTCAGCCTGGTTTCCGTCAAAGGCAACGCCCTTCTTCCCCTCTCTTTTTACTGGAAGAACGGTCGCGTCAAGGTCGCCCTCGCCGTCGGCAAGGGCAAGGTTCAATACGACAAACGGCAGGATTTGAAGAAGCGCGATGCCGACCGCGAACTCAAGCGCGCCTCCATGCACCGTCTCAAAGGCAAGTGACCGGTGTGGGCGCGCCCGCTTTAGCCGTGTTTGTGCCGTTGGATTCTGAACCGTCCCCGACCCTGCCTTTCCCCAAACGAAAGAATGTTCCGGGCTTTGCACGCGCATCGTGCCCATGAACCCCAAACTGGCCTGGGCCCCCTCATCCTTGCCTGTCGCCCGCTGGAGGGCTTCCGGAGAATTTTCGCGCGCCGCCGGAGCGCGATCGGTCCCTCGGTCGCAGCAGCCTCGATGGCGCGAAGCTTCTGGAACCGTTCGAAGCTGCCTATCGCATTCGGACCCGCTGCGCGCCGGGACGTCGCGCGCTCCGTTTTGGCTGAGGCCAGGCGAGCGTCTCATTCAAGTCTGTTCCTCCGGCGCGCGACGTAAATGCTGCGGTCCTGCGCCAACCTAAAAACTGAATTGCAGTCGGCCGCAGCCTGAACCATACATTGAAATCATGTTAGCCAAGGTTTGTTCCGCGGCGGTGAATGGCATCGAGGCGTATCCGGTGGAGGTGGAGGTCAATGCCGGCTGGGGCGATACGCTGGTCGTCATCGTCGGATTGCCCGACGCCGCAGTCAAAGAATCCCGCGACCGTGTCAGCACGGCCATCACCAATTCCGGATTCAAGTTTCCGATGGGCCGCACGACCATCAACCTCGCTCCGGCCGACGTGAAGAAGGAAGGACCGAGCTTCGATCTGCCGATCGCCGTCGGGATGCTCGCCGCGAGCGAACAGTTCGACTCCGATCAACTGGAGAATTTCATCATGGTCGGTGAACTGGCGCTGACCGGCGCCGTGCGAACGGTCAAAGGAGTTCTACCCGTTGCCATCCGCGCCAAAGCCGACGGGAAAGTCGGCGTGCTCGTTCCCAAGGACAACGCGCCGGAAGCCGCCGTCGTCAAAGGTCTCCAGGTCATCCCGATTCAGAACCTGCGCGAGGCCGTCGGTTTCCTCGAAGGCGAAGTCCGGATCGCGCCCACAAAGGTCGATATTGCCCGCATCTTTGACGAGCCTCACGATGACGACCTCGATTTCGCCGACGTCAAAGGCCAGGAATCCGTGAAACGCGCCCTCGAAATCGCCGCCGTCGGAGGGCACAACGTGCTGCTGATCGGTCCGCCGGGCACCGGCAAATCCATGCTCGCCAAACGGCTGCCGACCATCCTGCCGCCGCTGACACTCGATGAAGCCCTGGAGACCACCAAGATTCACAGCATCGTCGGGCTGCTGGCGCCCGGCCAGGCGCTGGTGACGCGCCGTCCGTTTCGCGCTCCGCATCACACCGCCAGCGACGCGGGGTTGCTGGGCGGGAACATCAACCCCACTCCCGGCGAAATCTCACTCTCACATCACGGTGTTCTGTTTCTCGACGAACTGCCGGAGTTCAAACGCGGCGTGCTGGAGACGATGCGCCAGCCCCTGGAGGAAGGCCGCGTCACCATCTCGCGCGCGGCAGGCACGATGACCTTTCCGTCGCAGTTCATGCTGGTGGCCGCAATGAATCCGGCGCCCGACGGCAAAATGCCCGGTGAATCCCGTTGTTCGCCGCGCGAGATTCAGAGTTATCTGAATCGCGTTTCCGGTCCTTTGCTCGACCGCATCGACATCCACGTGGAAGTCCCCGCCGTGAAGTTCCGCGAAATCGCCGCCGAACGCACCGGGGAAACTTCCGCGCAAATCCGCGAACGCGTCATGGCTGCCCGCCGGCGTCAGCAGGAGCGGTTCGCCGGAAAAAAGAGCATCACCTGCAACGCGCGAATGGGCACGCGCGAGTTGAAGACTTACTGCGCGCTGGATGAATCGACGATGGAACTGCTCAAGATGGCGATGACCGAACTGAAACTCAGCGCCCGCGCCTACGATCGCATCCTGAAAGTGGCCCGCTCCATCGCGGACCTGGTGGGCGCCGGGAACATCTCCTCCGAACACATCTCTGAGGCGATTCAGTATCGCTCGCTCGACCGGCAGGTCTGGGGATAAGGAAATGACAGGAGTCCATCACATCGAGTTGAAACTGCAGAGCATTGACCAGCTCTTCAACACGATGGACCCGTCGCCATTTCACGAGAAGGACCTGGATGATAAAGCGGCGGAATTCATCCTGAGCTGGGCGGAGGAATTTCACCGGCCTGAGCCGGTGGACCTCATCGTGCATCTGGAACAATTCCCGGACGGCCGCGACGCGCATCAACTGGTCGAGGACGCGGTGCATCATTACTTCGCTTACCGCGCGCGGCTCAACAGACTCGAGTTCAAACGCCTGATGAAGCAGGGGCGATTGAGCCTGCTCGTTGGCCTGTCGTTTGCCGCCGCTTGCTTCCTCGTCATCGAACTGTTCGTGTCGAGGAAGACCTCTGCGGTTTCCGGCTTCTTCAAAGAGGGGCTGATCATCGCGGGCTGGGTCGCGCTGTGGCGTCCGCTGGAAATCTATCTTTACGAATGGTGGCCCCTGCGACGGCGCGGGCAAATCCTCGACAAGTTGAGCCGGATGGCAGTCGAGGTGCGCCGGGGCCCGAAATGAAATGTTACCGGAATCCGCATTTCAAAATCCATTACCTTTTCAGCCCGCACAGCGCATTTGACAAGGAGACCATCAAAGAACTTGTTCCGGATTTGAAGAAGCCGCTCTTCTATGTCTCCGGTCCTGAACCGATGGTGGAAAGCATCGGAAAAATGCTACGACAGACAGGCGCACCGAAGAAACGTATCAAACAAGACTGGTTCCCTGGCTATCCGGCGGAATAAGGATATTACCGCGTCATTCCGCCGGCTCGAACAATTCCACTGGATTGCCATCCGGGTCCTCCAGTTGAATTTGTTTTCCGCCCGGCCCGACTTCCATTTTATTACGAAATCGAATACCCGCTTTTTTCAGAGAGGCGATATGAGCCGGAAGATCTTTGACTTGAAGGATCACGCGATTCCAACCACCGGGCGACTGCGGGTGGCCATCGGGCATGGACCGGGACCCGGAAGCGCCCGGACCGCTCAAGATGAGCTTGAAATCGCCGATCGAGACCTGGGCAAAAGCCGGGAGATGCTGCTGATCCAGAGTGAAGCCAAGTGTTTCAGTGTAGAAGGTGATTGCGCGTGCGACGTCCTTGATCTGGTAACGGACGCCCCAGAAACCGAGCACCAACGACGCTGGCGTCCCTTGAGGCGCTGTAGATTTCATTGTTGCAGTTGTCATAATGAAGAAACTTCGGGTCGCTTGTGAATGGCGTCAATAGGCGTTTAACCAATGTGGCTGGCGATCAGCGAATCGACTGTGTCGCTCATAAACAGGCGGGGCCGCGACCTTCAGGTCGTTGCAAAATGCAAAGCTGGAGGCTCTCGGGGAGGCACGGGCGCGTTGGATTAACCGGAGTTGAATCGGCATAAATGCCACGCCACATCAACCGCAACGCGGTTGCAGCATTCAGCCCGGCGTTGGCGCTACGAAGGAGGCCTACGCCGGGTAACGAACGAAAATGTAAACAACTCTGAAGGAGTTGGAACAAGGGGAGGTGGCCCGAATGAAAAGCGGTGGAGGGCCACCGCAGTCCAGGACGCTCGCGCGTTGTCTGATAACGCTCAAATTTCGCGAAGTGTCCTGGAGTGCGCCAGCCCTCTGGCGCTTTCGACGGAGCGCGG
Source organism: Verrucomicrobiia bacterium (assembly GCA_035277185.1). Taxonomy (GTDB): domain Bacteria; phylum Verrucomicrobiota; class Verrucomicrobiia; order Limisphaerales; family AV2; genus DATEKZ01. The sequence goes on along the minus strand of DATEKZ010000224.1, from coordinate 341 downwards.
GAAACGGGAGGCGGTGGGAAAGGTTGAGCGCGGCCTGTGAGTGCGGGTGACCGTGCAAGCATCTCAGGCGACTATGCAACAAGCTGCAGTAGCCAATCAAATCGCAGCAACGACCAGCCTAATGGAATCCATTCAGACCAATCGCTTTGATTTCAGTTCTTCGCCCCCGCCAGTTCTTCCTCAAAATCCACAATCTCTTTGATCTGCACCGAACTGAGTTGAGAGTCCATGGTTGATAGTTGATAGGAGTCAGTTGGCCGTCGCAAGTTCTTCTTCGAAATCCACGATTTCCTTTATCTGAACCAAGAACCACCTGTCGATCTTCGTGAGGTTGAAAATCT
>DATEKZ010000223.1:0-4634 GCA_035277185.1 Verrucomicrobiia bacterium | reverse complement strand
TCTGATACGGGTGCACGTCGCGGCGATAGTCTCCCCACCGCGCCGACTCCGCAATCATGGCCAGATCCACCTCATCGATCCGCTTCTGGTAACGAGCCGCAACCACTCCCGGCGTCAGCGCGCCTCCGTTGAACAGGTGCTTGTGAACGCGATCGGCGAAGTCGAGTCGATACTCGGTGTTCGCGACCAGCTTTGTGTGCAAGCCTGAGGCCGTGTCCGTACTGGTCACGCGGTTTTGAGTCGGAGAGTTCAACGTGAACTCGCCATCCCAGGCGATGTACTTGAAACCCTGGCCCGGCGCGCGGCGGCGGAGGGTGTACCAGTTCTTGTTCAATCCCCAATCCTCGTGGCCGATGTAGAAATGCAACAGCATGTAATCGATGTGATGGGTCACATCGAGATACTGTTTCATGACGTCGTACTGCGAGTTGCTGGCCAGATTAGCGAGGCCGATCATGAAGTTGTAGGCCGTCATGTTGCCGTCCACCAGCGCGCCTTCGTTTACAACATCGTAATCGGTCTTCTCCCCACCCAGATACTCCACGGCGAAGCCAGCGTCCGGACGCTCGACCGGATCGTAAACGCCCCAGTAAAGTCCGTTCACGTAGAGGTGAAAGAACCGGCTGTGTGCGGATAGCCCGCTCATCGCGCGCTGCGAATCCTTGACGAACGCGTCGCGAATCCGCTGGCCGCGCGGCCGCTGCTGATCGTTCCAATGCATCCAGGAATTATTGAAGTCGGCGCGGACCGTGAGCGTGTCGAACTCCTCGACCGGCGAATCCGGAAAGACCCGATAACGCAACTTGGCCGGGCCGTAGTCGCCCTTGAACACAAACCGGAACGCGTGCTTCGCGGTCTTGACGGGATCGCGCACCGAATTGCCCTGCATTTGCACGCCGCAGTCGATCTGCACCGTGTCGCCTTCGTTGTGAAAGATGAACTCGACCGACGCCGGCCGTTCCCACGACGGCCCGCGCGCCTGAGACTTCGGGTAAATGCCGGTCGTGTTGTCGAACATGTCTTCGGGCTTCGTGATCAGCGAGATCACCGGCAGCGCCCGCAACGAGTCCCGCATCAACCCGCTGTACTGGGGGTCGGTGGTGATTTCCGGATCCATTTCGTAATCGGCGGTCCAGGTTCGGTTCTGCGTGTCAATCCACACCGGCGGCAATCCCGGGGGGTCGTTTGGTTGAGCGACCACTTGATCGAGGAAAATGTAGGTATGCGTTCCGGCCGTGGACGGCAGGTGGTTCGCCTTGAACGCAGCCGCACGAAAGATTGTTGTCTGCGAAATGGTCAGGGGCCCCGTGTAAACCTGACCGGCTGTGGCAGTCGGTTCGCTGCCGTCGGTCGTATAACGAATCGTCGCGCCCTCGGCCGCCGTATTGAGCACCAACGTGAACGGCAGGTCATACAAACCGCCCTGAACGTTCAAATGAACCGGCGGCACAACCCCGATGATGGTGCTGTTACCGTTGGCTGCGCCGGGCGTCGGCGTCCCAAAGTATCGAAGGCTGCTCGTGTTGTCGAAGCCATAGGAATAATCGGCGCGCTGCTCCGGAAACTCCGGCGCGAACTGGGACATCGCCACCCGTGGTGACTCGGCGTTGAACAGACCGAGGTAATCCCCGGCCGAATTGAGTTTGAAATTCGTGTGAAGCCTCGCGCCCGGTGTGGTCGGTTTGCGGTCCTTTCCCGAGGCGCACACCACGAGGTATTGGCCGGGCCCGATCGTCACGCCCGGGAACGTCCACTTGCCCGGCTCATCCGGTTCGTCGGTGAGCGACCAGCCCTGCAGGCTGACCGTGCTGGCGCCCGAGTTATATAACTCAATCCAATCCTGCAATTCACCGTCCTCGTCGGCCAGGCCGACTGTTCCCGAGTAGGAGGTGAGGAATTCATTGATGCGCACCGGTGCCGTGTTGAAGTTGGGATCAACCGTGTAACTCCAGTTGCCTCCGGCGAAGTTATTTGGCGTTGCGGCCGTATCGCGAATGTTGTGCCCCGAAACCCACGCCAGTTGCACCGTTCCCGATGGAGCAGACGCAAACTGAAACACATAAGGGCCGGCCAACGAACCCACAACGCCCGACGCAGGACTTCCGTTGATCAACAAATCCGATGCGTTCACACCGCTCACGGCCTCGCTGAACGTCACCTCGATCTGGTTGAGGTTTCGAACGGTCACACCCGCCAGTGGATTCAATGCTGCGACCGCTGGCGGAACCGTATCCACCAGGTTGTACTGCCAGGTCGCGCCCGGACCGGTGGGATTGAACGGATTCGGCGGCGAACCGAAATCCGTGATCGACGCGCCCGCGTCCCACAAGATCTGCACGCTGCCGTAAGGCGGCTGGTCCACCGTAAACGTGTAGGTCGTGCCGACGCCATTTACGCCCGTGGCGGGGATCCCGTTCAGCAGAAGATCGGAAAATGAAACTCCAGCGACCGGCTCGCTGAACGTCACCGTAATCTGATTGAGGCTGCTCACGGCGCCCGGTGGCGGGTTCACGCTTGCGATCGTCGGTGGATTGCTGTCGTTCAGCGCACTGGTCAGTTCCAGGTCGATCACAAAGTCGGTGCTTGTAATCGGCCGGTTGAAGGCCTGCACGACGATGACGTTGGTGCCGTTGACCAGATAAGCCTGCGGACCGGTTAGCGTGTAGCCGAACCACTGCAACGGCTCCGGGGCGCCGATCGAGGCGACGTTGGTGTAGGCGAAGTTGCCGGATGTCTGGTTATAGTTGGTGACCAGTGTCCCGTTGATCCAGGCCGCAAATCCATCGTCGCACCAGAATCGCAGCGTCAGCGTGGCAATCTCCGCGGCATTGGCGACGACAAACTTGCGGCGCAGGAAGACGCAGGTGTAGCCGTTCCGCATGTCGCCCAGGAGCGTATTGCCGGTGTAAACCGGGGCCGGATCCGCGTCGTAGTAAAACGGAGCGTTGCCCAGGCTCCATGTCGAGTCGTCGAAGACAAGGTTGCGCCAGGCGTTGGTCGGCGATGACGCCTCACTCGTGCCCTTGCGAAATCTCCATGCCGAGTTCGTGGTGACGAGGATCTCCGCGGACGTGTCGGTCCACCACGCGATCAACAGCGACGCTGTCAGAACACGGAACAGGCGCCGAACGATTCTCCCTCTCCCCAAGGGAGAGGGCCGGGGTGAGGGGGAAGTGACCGTCATAAGGCACCTTGCCCTTTGGACTCTCCAACCTTGGGCAACGTGTGCCATCGCAGTTTCTTTAGCAGGCCGCGGCATCATGGTGATCACCTCGGCAGTTTCGAATTCGCACATCTCGTTCCCCCACCTTATCCCTCTCCCTTGGGGAGAGGGAACAGCATTCGAACGTTTCGTGATTCACCGATGACCCTTCAGTCGCCTTCATCATGGAATGATTGGTGTGATCAGCCGATAAAAGCGTTCGGAAATGCCGCCCGGTGCGTCGGGCAGTTCCAGTAGCCTTGTCCCCATGTCCGCAGGCACATCCGTGAGCCTCTGCCACTGACCGCCGGAAAGACTATCACGGTACTGAAGCGTGTATCCCCTGCCCGACATCGCAGTGAACCGCAACAGGACCCCGCCACCGCCCGCCCGGTCGGCTTCCAGCCGCAAACCACTGACGGGATCGACGGGACTGGTTCCGCTGAGAAACTCGTTCCGATTTGAGAGTCCATCACCATCCGCGTCCATGGCGGCATCCGTTGGATCCAACTCGTCCAGGTCGTAGGCCATTTCCCAGTTGTCCGGCATCCCGTCCCCGTCCGTATCGAGCGGTGGCGTGATCGAGTTTGCCGCCCCCGCAGTCGGCACAGCGGCGGTCCAATTGAGCGGTTCATTTCCGTACTCGCCGCCGTTGACGCGCTGCAACGATTTGCCCGTGCCGTTGGCGTCGGAAGACCACGGGGGCGACGACGAGTAAGCGATGCGCTCGACCAACACATACGGCACGAAGCCGGTGTCCGGACCCGTTGTTTGCGGCGGATCCGGTTTGAGCAGCGCTACCGGTTCGCCCTCGTTGGCCAGTCGGCCACCAAACGGTCCGTAGAGGACCACCGGGCCTGGCACGCCGTACTTTGTGCGGAACTCGGAGGCCGCCGCGGCGTTGGTGGCCGGATCGAAATTAACCACCAGCAGAAAACCTTGAGCCGGGATCGTAACGCCCGTCGGAAACGCGAACTCGATTCCCTCGCCCAGCCGCCACGTGTTCGTCGGGCGCGCCGGATCAAAGAGCGGCACCGGACTGGCGGAAAGGTTCTGCAACTCGACGTATTCTTCCTCGGGCATCTCAACGGCATTTGTTCCGACGGTCGCAGTCGGGAGATACATGATTTCGCTGATGACAACCGGCCCGACCAGCGGATAGGAATTCGCGGCGCCGACACCGGTTCGAAATTGCGGCACGGAAGAAGGATTGCTCACGCCGAACGTGTACCGGTTCATCGACACAAAATCGATCCCTACGCTGGTCGGGTATCGACCGAAGGAAACGCCGTTCGCCGAAGGGCCGAACTCTGCCACGGCGCGGAATCCCGAGAGCCCGCCGCTGCCGTTCGTCTGGGACAGATGAATCGCGTCGCCGCGTGCGGAGCTGAAATTGAACGGTACCAGTGAACCCGCGCCGCCGCTCAGATCA
>DATEKZ010000222.1:0-3393 GCA_035277185.1 Verrucomicrobiia bacterium | reverse complement strand
TGACCTGGTACGCGACCGGGCCCGGCGTTGGCATTCAGTTGAGGTCCGGGCGGCTTGTGATTCCGTGCGATCACATCGAAGCCGGTACCAAGCGTTACTACTCGCATGTGATCTACAGCGACGACCGCGGGAAGACCTGGGAGATGGGCGGGCGGGCCGGCCCGCAGGTCAACGAGTGTCAGGTGGTGGAACAGAGCGATGGGAAGTTGCTTCTCAATATGCGCAGCTATGCGGGCAAACAATGCCGCGCGGTTGCGACCAGCCGCGACGGAGGCTTGACGTGGTCCGAAATCACGCTGGCGCCGGACCTGGTGGACCCGGTTTGCCAGGCGAGCCTGATCCGATCCGGCGCCAGAACGCGACACTCATTGCTGCTTTTCTCAAATCCGGCCAGTGCGCGGCGCGAGAGGATGACCGTCCGCGTGAGTGCCGATGAAGGTTTTACCTGGCCGCTCGCACAAGTGCTCCACACCGGGCCATCGGCTTATTCGTGCCTCGGTGAGCTGCCGGACGGCGGCTTCGCATGTCTCTATGAGCGCGGCGAGAAATCGCCTTACGAGAAGATCAGTTTAGCGCGGTTCAAATTGGTGCGCTAAGCTGGGACCTTCGCCAACCCATGAACCTCGTAGCAGCCGACGTAAGGAGGCTCGTTCTATTTCTATTTGCAGCAAGTTGGGGCCTCCTTACGTCGGCTGCTACAGATCGTTCAACTCTTCGGTGAAGCGCCGGCGATGCTCAGCGTGAGCTCGATGGTGTCCGACACTTTTTCCTGCGGCGCGCCCGGGTTGATCCCGAAATTGCTGCGTTTGATGTCAAAGGTGGCGCGAATGACGAGCAGGTCGCCTTTCTGGTTGGGCACGCGCTGTCCGAGTTTGTCCTTCAGATAGGTCAGTTTCACGGGCGCGGTCACTTCCCTGGAAACGCCTTTAAGGGTGAGCGTGCCGACGGCGTCGGCCGTCGTCACGTCGCCGCTGGTCTTCGCGTTTTTGAGTTCCTTTGCCTCAAACGTGATCTCGGGGAATTTGGCGACACTCATCCATTGGTCGCCGTGAAGATGTTCTTTCATCGTCGGATTACCGACGTGAAGCGATGAGGTGGCCACGACGATTTTCCCCTTCGTGGCCGCCGGATTTGCCGGGTCGAACGTGACCGTGCCGGAGATGGCGTTGGCGCTGCCGGTGATGGCTTCCAGCGGCGCGTCGAGTTTGAAGATGGCGTTGTTGACGCCTTTGGGATCTTTGAAGTCGAAAGTCTGCGAGCCGGCCAGTGCAGTCGTTGCGAGGCACACCAGAACGAACAGGGAACTCAGTTTGTTTTTCATGATCGGGTTCAGGTTGGGGTTGGTTTGTTGCGGAACAGGAACGAGACGCCCGCCAGGACTCCAGCTCCCAGCAGCGCCGCGCCCAAAAAATCCACGCCCGGCGAAAATCGCGCCTCGAATTCCTGATACTCGATTTCGGTCACCGGCTCTTTCTTCATCACAGGAACGCTGGTCTTGGTCCAACCGCGATTGGTGCCGCCGACGAACCAGGCGACGACCGCGGCAACGACAATGATTATCGCGCTCAAGCGCAGGATGGTTTTCATCGCTCTTTACGACGAGTCGCGCTGGAATGTGCCCTAACCTCGTCCTCGCGCAAGAATGTATTTGGAGGAGGAGTTACAGGCCGCCTTGTTTGAGATGGGCCTCAACCAGCACCAGCCAATCGCGCTCCGCCAGTGTGTCATAAGCCAGCGCGGTGATTCGTCCGGAGTATCCCTCGATTCCGCCCAACCTTATGCCTTTGCCGTCCGACCTCATCAGGCGGTAGAGGGATTGGTGGTCCCAGGTAACGTCTTTGGCGCATTCAAATGCGGAAATGCCGATGACATCCTTGCGGACGTGACACCGGACCTTGTCGTCTTTGAAAATCGTGAGTTGAATCGCCCGCGCTCCCCACTCTTGATTCAGGTGGTCAACGGCGGCCAGGCATCGGAAGTCATCCTTGTCTCCGTTAAATCGGCGGAGCGTTTCCATGGCGGTTCGCAGGCACGCCAGCGCGCGATTCGTGCAATAGAAATCACGCAATGTGAGAAAGCTGCTCACCGGGCTGTCCCGCGTTTCGTCGCCAATCTTCGCCAATCGATCCTGAAGTTTGGGAACAAACGGCGCGCGGTCGAGGGAGGGGCTGTAATCCGCGACGCCGTAGTGCCTGAGATCAAATGGCAGATTTGAGATTTGATCGTCCTGGCAAATCAGCACCGTCCTTCCTCGCTGGAGACTATGTCGCGCTCCAAGTTGGTAGAGGACGCTCCCATTGAAATCGGTGAGCACCGCAAGGATGACGTCGGCCCACGCCAGGTCCTCCATGATTCCCCGCACGATACTGCCTGAAGTTGGCTGGCACTTGAGCGCTTGATAGCCGCAGTCGGCCAGCGATTCCGTGAGGAAATCATCGAAGAAGGAGGTCCAGTACTCCTGGCCTCGGCTGTCCCGGGTCATGGAGAAGGGCATGATGACGAAACACTTTTTGAATTCCTCCTGTTTCCATTGTTCCCGCTCCACCAGCCACTTCAATTTCTCGATCTCGGCCTTGATTTCAGCGACAGTTTTCATAGACGATGAGCGCCAACCGTTGATGTGTTCGCCCATGCTTCGCCCGGTTTCGCCGCATCTTCAAGTTCCGAATTCCATTCCGGGTTCTGCACAGGGCGCATCTCAAAATCTTGCAGCCGGCGGATATTCGGCCGCTTCCTTCCCTCTCACCCCGGCCCTCTCCCTCGGGGAGAGAGAGCGAGGATGCCCGGCCATCTGCAGGCGAGCGTCATGGGTTCTCGAACGCCGCTCCGGCTGTTCCCTCTCCCCGAGGGAGAGGGTCAGGGTGAGGGGGAACGCAACGCACTCAAAGTGCAGACTACAATGGGCGCCGGAGACGTCGCAGCCGACCTGAGGAGGTTCAAAATCGACCCTTGGGAACGGCGAAAAACGCGAACCACGCGAAAGACACGTCTTAACCGCTCCTCCGGCCTACCAGATGTTCGCCCGCTGTTCGGCAGGCCGCCACATCGGATCGCCCGGCTTGATGCCGAAGGCATCGAAAAACGGCTGAAGATTCACGTGCGGGCCGATGCCCCGATATTGCGCCGGCGCGTGGGGATCGACGGTGAGCCGGCGACGCAGCTCGGCCTCGCGCCAATTCACCCGCCACAGCTGCGCGAGCGAAAGGAAGAAGCGTTGCTCCGGAGTAAAGTCATCGATTTTCTTTCGCTTCGCCGGATCTTTGGAAAGGGCGCGCTGCAACGCTTCGAACGCGATGCTGGTGCCGCCGAGGTCGGCAATGTTTTCGCCGAGCGTCAGCCGGCCGTTCACTTTCTGGCCCGGCAACGGCTCGTAGCTGCCATACTGATCCACGA
>DATEKZ010000221.1:0-2891 GCA_035277185.1 Verrucomicrobiia bacterium | reverse complement strand
TTCCCGTGGAAGAGGTGGCCGGCTGTTTTGTCCGGGCGTTGAGCGAGGCGCGTTCGCTCGGCGAGACCTATGATTTGTGCGGAACGGAAGTGTTCACGCTGAATGAGATTCTCGACGTCATCCTGGAAGTCACCGGACGGAAGCGCCTGAAGCTGCATTTGCCGTTGTGGCTGGCGCGGATCCAGGCCGCATTCATGGAATTCGCGTTCCCTGTCGTCTTGCGGAAGCCGGCTCCATTGAACCGCGACCAGATCGTCATGCTGCAGGAGGACAATGTGGGGAATCCCCGGGCGGCGATTGAATTGTTCGGATTGAAGCCCGTGCCGTTTCGAGAAGGCATCGCGCGTTATTTGAAGCGTGAAAAGTGAATCCCGCAAAAAAAGATCAGCGAATCCGACTCTCGATCTGTTTTTGTATTTGCGGCCATAGACCGGCCAACACCGCCCCGAGCCACACCACCGCAATAATTGAGTACCAGGCAATCAGAGCGCGAAAGTAATTCTTGCGTGACTCGTTCTCGCCGACAAATGCCCAAACGAGGATCATGAGCCACCCGATGCAGGGTATCACCGCGACCAGCATCGCGAACATCCAAAACCACACCGACGCATAGTTTTTATCTTTCCCGGTTGCCATTCAGAACCAACCGGTGCGACAGGATGGTTGAGCCCAAACTCGATCTCGCCTAGGTCTCAATCCCGTAAGCCTTGATCTTGTTGTAAAGCGTTTGTCGTCCGATGCCGAGGCGCTTGGCGGTTTCGAGTTTGTTACCGCCGGTTTCCTTGAGCATCTGAACGATCGTGTTGCGCTCCATCGCCTCCATCAACGTCAGATTCGTATCATCCTGCGGCGTGTCGGTTCGCGGCGCGTTGATCGAAAGATCCGGGGCGTCCACCTGCTTTGCCTCGCACATGAGGACCGCGCGCTGCACCTCGTTCTGCAACTGGCGGACATTGCCCGGCCAGTCGAACTTTCGCAAAAGGTCCTGAGCCGGGGAAGTGAACCCTGTGATGACGCGGTTGGCCTGGGCCGCGAAACGCTTCAGGAACGAGTTGGCCAGCGGCACGACATCCTCGCGTCGCTCCCGCAGCGGCGGCAACGCGATCGAGATGGCGCTGATGCGATAATACAAATCCTCCCGCAACTTGCCGGACTTGATGGCTTCCTCCGGCGGGCGGTTGGTGGCGGCGATGACGCGGCAGTCGGTCTTGTAGCTCGTGCGCCCGCCGACCGGCCGCACTTCCTTTTCCTGCAACACCCGCAGCAGCTTGCTTTGGGTGTCGATGGGCATCTCAGAAATCTCATCCAGCAGCAGCGTGCCGCTGTCCGCCTGTCGGAACAGGCCTTCGCGGTCCTGCTGGGCGCCTGTGTAGGCGCCTTTGACGGACCCGAACAATTCGCTTTCGATCAACTCGCGCGGCAGGGCGGCGCAATTGATCTTGATGAGCGGCCCCTGATTGCGCGGGCTGAGCGCATGGATCAGGTCGGCGATGACTTCCTTGCCCGTGCCGCTTTCGCCCGTGATGAGGATGGAAACGTCGCTGGGCGCCACGCGTTCGACGGTGCGGACCACGGCTTTCATCGGAGCGCTCTGGAAGATGGGTGAGGCGCCCCCGGTCATGGTGGAAAGCGCCTGGCGCAGCGAGCTGGCCTGTTCGGTGAGCTGCTTGTGTTCGAGCGCCCGTTTGACGAGGACCATCAGGCTCTTGGGATCAACCGGCTTGTTCTGAAAATGGTAGGCGCCGCGTTTGGTGGCTTCGACGGCGGCGTCGAATGTGGCGTTGCCGGTCAGCACGATCACTTCGCTGTCCGCCCATTGTTTTTTGATCGTGGGCAGCAGATCCAGCCCGTGGCCGTCAGGCAGTTGCAGATCGAGCAGGACGACGTCCGGCTGGGGACCGGCAAAACAATTCTGCGCCTCGGCGGCATTGCCCGCCTGGATCACGTCGTAGCCTTCGCCAACGAGCAACGTCGCCATCAGCTCACGGATGTTCGGGTCGTCATCGACCACCATGATTTTCGTCTTCATACGGACTGTCTGCGTTTTGGTTTACAGGCGCGCGTGAAACTTCGGAACAACTCCAAATGGTCGCCGTGTCTTTCAAACAGGCGCTCGGGATGAAACTGCACCGCCAGCAAATACGGCAGAGGGGACGCATCCCGGTCGCCCCACTCCAGCGCCTCGACGATGCCGTCCGGGCTGGCCGCCGTCACCCGCAGCGGTTCCGCCACGTCCCCGACCGCCTGATGATGCGAGCTGTTTACGCCGATTGACTGCTTCCCCGCTATCTTGGTCAGGATGGAATCGGGCGTCAATGCCACTTTGTGAACCACCCGGTCCTTGCGATCGGTGCGATTGTGGTTCAATGCCTTGGGCCTCTGCCGGGCAATATCCACAATCAACGTCCCGCCCAGGGCGACATTTAGAATCTGCTGGCCCCGGCAGATCGCCAGCAATGGCTTGCGCCGGCGAAACACCTCGTCAATGACCAGCAACTCCGTCAGGTCGCGCGCCGGTTCCGCCGGACTGACTGTCTGGCGGAGCGCCGAAGGCAGCTTGTCCGCGTACAGGCCGGGCTGCACATCGTCGCCTCCGGTGAGCATCACCCCGTCGCAACGACGCACGGCTTCGGTAACGACCTCTCCGCCAGGGAGACACGGCAGGATCCACGGAATGCCGCCGGCAGCGATGATCGCGCGCGGGTACCGGTCGGAAAGGCTGCAGGACGCATCGGCAAACTCCGCTCCTTTCGGCTGCGTGGAGGGCGTGATCAGGATTAATGGCCGCGCCTCCATCAGATCTCCGCCTCGGGGAACAACTCACGAATGGTCCTGGTCATGCGAGTTTCCTCCTCCGGACGCAACAGCCTTCGATTGATCCGCCGTCGCAC
>DATEKZ010000220.1:0-4664 GCA_035277185.1 Verrucomicrobiia bacterium | reverse complement strand
AAGTAAAGGAAGCCTTTAACCACGGATGGACACAGATGAACACGGATCAGAACAGAGATTCTCCAACCAGGATTGGCTCACCAAAGAGTGAGTTTCTGAAACAGCAGGAGGATTCATTTTTCGTTCCCCTCCATCCGTGTCCATCCGTGGCTGTTTCGGCCTAGCGGAGAAGCCGTCTCGGTTTGTTCGAGCGAGGCGCCGGACGGGAAGAGGACGGGCGGACCGCCGGGCCTGTGACTGTCTTATTGGCCAGCGACGCGCCACAGCCGCAGCAGAGGAATTCATGAAGCTCACCCGAAGGCAAAACGAGAAGCAGCCGCTCGCGGACGGGTTGCGACCGGCGACACTTCGGACAGAATAACTCGCTGGCGGTGAAGGCTCCAAACTGCTCGTTCATATACCGGAACTACAGGGTTGCGACCACCCGGAGAATGTCGCGCAGGACATTGATGGGCGTTTGAGTCGAATCGATCGTATGCACCAGCTTCGGTCCGTAATAGTCGAGCACCGGGCGGGTCTCCGTTTCGTAAACCTTGAGCCGCTGCTCGATGGTCTCCAGATTGGCGTCGTCGAGCCGGTTGTCCCGCAGAGCGCGGCGCTGCAACCGTTCAACGAGCTTGTTGATATCCGGACAGGTAAAATTGAAGACCGCGGCGACATCGAGGGCGTCCGCAAGCATTTCCGCCTGTCGGCGGGTGCGCGGGATGCCATCGAGAACGAGCGTATCCCGTTCCGGATGAAAGTGAGCCATGTTTGTCTGGGCCTCGATGTTCTGACGCCACAATTGGACGGTGTACTTGTCCGGCACCAGCTTGCCTTTGCTCGAATACTTGACGAAGACGCGGCCCAGTTCGTTATCGATCGTGAGGTTCCGGAAGACGTCGCCGCAGGCGCAATGGAAGTAATTCGGGATGGTGCCCATGATTTTGCCCTGAGTGCCTTTGCCGGCTCCCGGAGCCCCGAACAGCAGAATCGTCCGATACTTCATGATCGCTCAGGCTTTGGCGTCTTTGTGTCGAATCGTAATCGACGTGATTTCGGCGAACGTTACCTGCACCTCGCCGCCGTTGAGCACTTGAACGTGCATTTCGTTGGACGAGATGCGGCTGATGCGCTTGCACACATATTCGTTGCGAACTGCCTTGATCGCCAGAACCAGGTCCTTCTCGGCCTCACTGGGAACGATCCGGAAGAAGCCGGGGAACTTGGTCTCGAAGAAGCGCCGATTGAACGTGAACTCGCCGCGGTTGAACGTCTGCGGCACGGTGATTCCTTCCCCGCCATCCCCCTTCGCCGCCGCCAGGCTCAGACTTCCGGCCGAAGGCACCGGAGCGCCGGGAACGTTCGCCGTCGTGCGCTTGCCGGCGCCCAGCGGTGAGACCGGTTCCGGCGGCGCTGGCGCCGCGGCCTCTTCGGTGTGCGGAGCGCGGGTGGGGAGACAAAGAAAAATGAGGGGACCGAGGACCGGCAGGACCACCGAGATCCCGCACACGAGCGGGATCGGCTGCTGGCGGTACAACGCCACTTCGTACCCGGCATAGACGTTGGCCAGCAACAGAACGACAACGATCGTCAGTCCCAGCGGGGAGACGAAAGCGCCGAGCAAACCCGGTTTGGGATCGGGTCGTTCGAGACGGTTGGGCACGTCCTTGACCACAATCTCCTTTGCCTTGTCCTGTTGTTTGATCTCTTCGGGATCCAATTCGATGAAGGGTTCGACCAGCGGCGCGATCTTCGGATCTTTGGCCAGTTCCTTGAGCGTTTCCTGTGAGAAATTGATCCACGCCTCGCGTTTGGAGAACCCGCCGACGTCCAGTTTGACGACTATTCCGTCATCGTCGGCGGAAGCCAGTTCGCCGCGAATGACGCTGCCGTTGGCGAGTTTGAACTCGCCGGCCCACAGCGCACCGATGCTCAGCCACGCCGCCAGCACAGTGCACCACAGTGATTGAAATCTGCGCATGATGGGAGTTTGAATAGCACATCGCTTGCCGACAAAGGAAGAAAAATTCCCTCAATCAAGTCTCCGGCCGGCGAATCTCAGTGGTGCAAGATCTTGATCAGATGCTCCCAGCCTCCGGGGGCGCGCCGCCAGACCCTCACTTCTTCCGGTTCCCCAGGTTTTCCACCAGGTTTTCGATCGTCCAGTTTGAACGGTCGGCGCCAAGGACGTCGGCCGCCGCGCCGTGTTGCCAGACGGCGTACCGGATTGCGATCGCCGGGTCTGCCTCCAACGGCGGCTGGGCGAGAAACCCGCCCAAATAACCGGCCAGAACGTCGCCACTGCCGCCCTGCGCCAGAAAGGCGTTCCCTGAAGAGTTAAAAAAGAGTTCCCCTTTGCTCCGGCCGATCAGCGTCTGATGCCCTTTCAGCACCACCCAACAATTCCCGTAATTCTTCGACAATTCCCGGACGGCGGCCGGTCGATCGGATTGGATCGAAGCCGTGGTCGTCTTCAAGAGCCGTGCCGCCTCGCCCGGATGGGGTGTCATAACCCGCAGCGCCCTGGGAGGCACCGCGCCGGTTGGCATCCACTCCAGGGCACTGGCATCGGCCACCACCGGCAAGGGCAGTTCCTTCCAGAAATGGCGCAATTCGCCTTTGAGGTCGGACGACACGTCCGCCGCCGCCAATCCGGGTCCGAACAGGACCGCCGTACACGCCTCCGGCAGTTTAACTCCGGATTTCCATCGATGAACCATTGCGGCGCTCAATTGGCTGGCGATGGGCAGGTAAACATTCTCGGGCGCGATCAACGTGACGAGCCCGGGTTGAGCCCGCAAAGCGGCCTTCGTCGCCAGCACAGCGGCGCCGTGGTACCCCATGCTTCCGGCGAAGATGGCGAGATGGCCGAAGGTTCCCTTGTGGCCGTCCACCGGTCGGCGCGGCGGATATCCAGTGAAGTCTTCAGCGATCGTCCATTGCACCTCGCTGGTGTGCGGGCAGGGGACCAGCCCAATGTCCGGGGCCACTTCCAGCCTTCCAACGAACGGCCATGCGGCCGCCTTCAGCAATCCTTTCTTCGGCGCGCCGAGCGTGAACGTGACAACCGCGTGAATCGCCCCGCCCTGCGGCTCCCCCGTGTCGGCATTGAGGCCCGAGGGAACGTCGATGGCCAGGACTGGCAGGCGCGCGCGATTAACCTTGTCGATCAATTTGACCCAACTGCCTTCCAATGGGCGGTTCAGCCCGATGCCAAACAAACCGTCCACCAGGAGCGCCGGCGGCATGGATAGGAGCGAATTGAACTCTTTGATCGTCTTGTCCGGATCGAGGACGTTTAACAGGGTGACCTCCCGGTCGGGGAGGTTTTGTCCCACCTGGCGCGCGTCGTCGCCGTTGTGGCCCTTGCCGGCGAGGATGACGATCGGATCGCCGGGGCGGGTGAGGTGTTTGACGCGCGAAGTGACGATGTGCCCGACGCGGCTGATGACTTGTGCCGGAGTGCGCCTGGCGGCCCAGGTCGCTTTCTCCCATTCGCGCATCTGGGCGACGCTGATGACGGGAACTGGCATCCGTTGATTGGACCTCAGCGTAACGGCTTGCTCACGCGGGCGAAAGGCAAAAATCAGCCCCTGCCGTAAAGGCCCGCGACGTACTGGCCGTAGCCGTTGTAAAGTTGCGTCTTGATCCGGTCTCCCGTGTCGATCATTCGTTCCGTTGCCTGCGACCAGCGCGGGTGCGGCACGTTCGGGTTTACATTCGATTCGAACGGATACTCCTCCGGCTGCAAGGTCTCCCAAAACGTCCTCGGCTGTTGGGCGACGAACTCAATCTTCACAATCGATTTGATACTCTTGTAACCGTACTTCCAGGGCACGACGAGCCGGAGGGGAGCGCCGTGCTGCTTCGGCAGCGGTTTGCCGTAAATTCCCGCCGCCACCAACGTCAGCGGGTTCGTCGCTTCGTCGAGGCGCAACCCTTCAAAGTACGGCCATGGGTAGTTGGGCGCCTGCGCGAAGCCCGGCGCCTGCTCCGGGCGATTGAAAGTCTCGAAGCGAACAAACTTTGCCTCCGGTTTGGGCGCGACCTTCTCGACGAGCTTGCTGAATTGAAACCCGGTCCACGGGACGACCATGGCCCAGGCCTCCACGCAGCGCAAACGATAGACGCGCTCCTCCAGCCCGAACATCTCAACCAGTTCCTGCGCGTCGAGTTTCATCGGCTTCTCCACCAACCCGACGATCTCGACCGGCCACGGTGCCGTGACGAATTTGTCCACGTAACGATATACGTCCTTGCCGAGCGTGAACTCGTAGAAATTATTGTAACGTCCGGCGACCTTCTCGTGGGTGAGCGTCCAGCCGGGATTGAACCCGGGATTTCGCGGCGCCGGGTACGTCTTCGATGATGCGATAGACCCAATGGCATTTGTAGAATTAGCCGCCGGTTGCGCTGCCTGACATCGGCCGGTGGAAATTCCGGCGATCGTTGCGCCCAACAAGCCGGTGCCGGCCAGGCCCATCTGCTTGAGAAAGCGGCGACGATTCAGGAAGGTGGACTCGGGCGTGATCAGCCGTTCGGAGACGTGCCAGTCGGGTCGGATGATGACGTTCGCCATGCCGACAAGATGCCCGGTCGCAGTGGAAATTTCAGCAAAAATTTCCTGTTTGCTTGAAATCTCAATCGGACAATTCCGCGGGCAAATTGGCGATTCCCGGAAC
>DATEKZ010000219.1:0-5800 GCA_035277185.1 Verrucomicrobiia bacterium | reverse complement strand
CATGAGCCTTCGCGAACTTCGACGAAATCTCGAGGTACTCTGCAACATACGAAGAAAGCTTCTCATGGACGTGAAGCCTCATCTTCTTCTTGAACGACTCGAGATCGAATCGAATCTGTTGAAACGTCGAATAAATCAAGGTGTCTTCCTTGATTCGATCTGAAATTCCCACGCTCGTATGCAGCAGTGCGATGATCGCCGCCACCCCAGAAATCACCACCCACATAGTCGCTCCCGCCTGGTTGTTGGCCCAAAACGTCCATGCTGCAACGGCCGATCCAGACGCGGTGAGCGTTGACAGGAATCTCGTCAAAGTGTCAATCATCCTCCACAGAGAACCAAGGTAATTGGCACATTGCTCTTCGTAATAACAAGCGTAGTAGTCTGAGTGAACGGTGTCCCATAACTCGTTCCACACGCGCACGTCCTCAGCATCAAGTTCCGTGGTTGTGTCGCTCATTGCATTTGTTGCCCCAAAATTGATATGCGTGTATTGGACCTGTTATCACAACGCAGCTTCCCGCACAAGCACGCGGGCTACACACTCAATACCGCAACGACCCGAAAACGGCCCTCATTCCTTGGCGACAATTGGCGACACTCTCCCCGCGTTTCGACGCGGATTTTTGTGAGCAATGCGAAAATCACACCCACCTCCAGCGCCGCGACAATTACCGATCTAGATGCAGCCAGCCGTGTCAGCTCGTTGCCGTCGTAGCAGCCGAGGTAACGAGGCTCAAACTTCCCGGTCGAATTCAGTCAGAGCCTCCTTACGTCGGCTGCTACGAAGAACTGGGGAGCGCCGCGCGGGAGATGATGAGGCATGTGCTACGATTTGATCTCGTCTTCGGGCAGGTTGTAGAGGTCACAGCCGAGGCGGCGCGATTTGCGCGCCGGTGGTGGCGTTGCCCCAACGGGGCAATGGCATCCAGCCCAGAGTTGGAGCGCAGCGACTACACTGGGAACGAGAATCAAAATATCCATCAACCCCAATGGGGTTGGATCGCATCGGCGAACCGCGGATGCAACCCCGTTGGGGTAGGAAATATTGGGGGACGGGTGACCCAGGGTAGCGCTGCGCGCAACCCTGGGCTGAATGACGAAACGCCTTTGGCGTTTTCAAGTCCTCGACGATTTTTGATTTCTTCGCCCGGTCAGGCGCCCGTGCTAATGCCTCCGCAAAATAAGCCGATGATCCACGCGTTTGGTCTGGTGATACTCCAGCGGAGGCAGGTCGGTGAGCGTCGGTGACTCGGTCTCGCGCAAGATCCCTTTGGCCAGCTTTTGCAGCGCGTGCCACCGCGGCCAGTCGATCTCCGGCGCGTGCGCGATTTGCCGGAGCAGACTCCGCCATTCGATAATGACGCGGTCGATGTCGCCGGCGCCGAGCAATTCGGTCACCCAGGCGTGTTTGGTCAGCGGGTTCTTGTGGACACTCGCCACGATCTGTTCCGCGCCGGAGCCGTATTTCGGCGGCACACCGTTTTCCAGATAACCGGGAATGGATTGCAGGCCGAAGCGCTCGTGACAGACCATCGCCAGCCGGCCCGCCCAGCGATTCTCGTCGCCGCAGAACCGGAATCCCGCGTCGAGATTGGCCACGTCGTAGATCAATTCGTCGAGCGGATATTTTTCATCTTCCAGCGCGCTGGCAATCGCCAGGCCGTCGCCCTGTTGAAAGAAGCTGACAATCTGTCCGCGCCACGTCGGAACGCCAGCGGCATCCACGAGTCCGAGACGGCGCCAGAGCAATGCTGTCCCCGTGGCGGCCGGGAGCTGGCGGCAAATCGGCACCAGCGAGCATCGCGCGCAATCTTCGGGCAACACCTCGCGCTCAGTCGCCTTCCAGAGCGCGACGCCATACTTGTCCACCGGAACTTTCATCGTGAGCTCGGCGAGGCTGACCAGCGCCGTGATCTTGTGCGGATGGTGGGTGAATCGGACGATCGGCGTTTTCTGCGATGCCATCTTCTTCTCGAGCAGCGGGACAATCTTTTCATTCCAGACGCCCAGCGGCGTCTGGCGGCCGTTCCAACCGGTCAGCCGGCGAATCCACTTGGCCATCACCACGCGGTCGGCGCTGAGTTTCTCAGCCACGGTGATTGCGCGTCCGTAGATTTTTCCGTCTTCGCTTTCGGAGAGGACGCATAGGGTGCCGGTGCCGATTTTTTCCAACGCCGCCGGCTCGGAAAGAATGGAGCGAAACGTTGTGCCTTTACCGTCCGCTGTGAGCATGGAGTCGGAAGGTTGGCTCTCCCTCACCCCAGCCCTCTCCCCAGGGAGAGGGAGAGCAGACGGCAGCCGCCCAGGATTCGTATCGTTCGTGGTGGACACGGCGCCCGTGATCGCTCCCCCGGCGAGGGAACGCTGCGAATTTTGTGCGCGCAATTCCTCCGCGGATCTCGAGATCGCCCCCTCACCCGGCCTCCGGTCACCCTCTCCCCCAGTGGGGGAGAGGGATGGGGTGAGGGGGAGTTCGTGGGCAGGGCCGGCGTGAGGGCGGTCCAAAACTACAATCTCTCGCAACCGTACCTCGATCGGCTTCGGATACGGCTCCCATTCATCGCGGCTGTTGAGCATCTCGCGAACACGATGAGACACGTGCCGCGCGCGTTCCGCGTCCGTCTTCAAACCGCACGGCGTGTCGCGGTGTTTCATCGATTCCTCGACGCCGAGGAAGATGGGCCGGGTGGTGAACAACCGTTCCTGAACGCGCACCGCCTCGGCGAATGGATCGTCGTCGCGTTCGGCGGCGGCCCTCATCAAACCGAGCAAGGCACTCCAATCCACCATGCCGCTGCGGGCCAGGGTGCAGGGATAACCGTCGCGCATGCGAATCTCATTGGCCGAAATCAGCACGTAACCGGTTTCATCGATGCCGCGGCGGCCCGCGCGGCCGAACATCTGCAGGATTTCGTCGGCACGCAGTGGCTGCTCGGTGTAATCGCGGCGATACGATTCACCGGCCAGCGCCACGCTTCGCAAAGAGAAGTTGATGCCGGCCGCCAGGCCCATCGTCGCGACCACGACGCGAAGTTGTCCCGCTTTCGCCAGCGGTTCGATGACACCGGCGCGGGCGCCATAGCTCAAGCCGCTGTGATGGTAAACGATGCGGCTCTTGAGCATCTTTGCCACGTGTTCGCCCACAAGCTGTTTCTGTTCGGTGGTGATTTGAAGCGGATTCGGTGTGGGCAAGTGGCGGGCCAGTTCGGCGGCCAGTGATTCGGCTGCCTGGCGGCGTGGCGCAAAAATCAGGATCGGCCCGAGATCCTCCGCGAGCGCCTTCGCGACAAGGCGCGGCCAGTAGCCGCGGATTTCGCTCGGCACATGAAAGTTCAGGTTGTTGGCGTGGACCTCTTCGAGCGGGACCGGACGCAGGTCGTGTTTGACCAGGATCGCGTCGCGGCCAAGCCGGCGAAGCCATTTTACGACGTCCTGGGGATTGGCGACGCTGCCGCTGAGCAGCAGGAGTTGCGTTTTCGGAGGCGCGAGGGCGATGGCCAGTTCGTAGTTCAGTCCGCGGTCGGGATCGCCGAGCATTTGATACTCGTCCACCACGAGCAACGCCGGTCCGTCGCCCTCGATGAGCCGGCGCTTTTGTGTTTCGAGCGTGGCGACGAGAATCGGGGCGTTGAGATTCCCGGAAAGGTCGCCGGTGGAGATTCCGACCTCCCAGCCGCGCGCGCGCCATTCAGCAAGCTTGTCATTGGCCAGGGCGCGGGTGGGCACCGTGTAGATCGCCTGGCCGTGGTTTTTGCCCTGGTTCGACCACAACTCGAAGATGAGCGTCTTGCCGGCCCCGGTCGGCGCGTGGACGACCACGTCTTTGCCCTGACGCAACGCATTGACAGCCTGCTGTTGCCAGAGGTCGGGTACGACCATCTGGTTCAGGGCGGGCAGATTATCCAGTCTGTCAGAGAACGTCGGCACGCCGAGAAGATAATCGAAGTGGCGAAATGTGAAACCGGGAATTTCCTGGTCAAACGAATTTCGGAAGGCGGCCGCAGATGGAACCTGCCGGATGGCAGGCTTTGACAGAAGCGAACGAAATCAGGATGAGGTTATTTGTGCCCCTTGCCTTCGTAAACCAGTTCGAAGGTGATCGCCGTCTTGTCCTCGCCTGCTTTTGCCGGCACTTTGACTCGCATGCTTTTGTGGTCGGGCACGGGGCTGTTCAGCTTTGGCGGGTCGCCGTCGTCTGCGGCGGCCGGGCGCAGACTCAGAATCACGGGGTGATCGGTGGACGTTTCCCTGCTGCTGGCTTTGACCAATGACTTGTAGTCGCCAATGCCATCGAGCTTGTTGTCGATTTTGGCCGGGGTCAGAACCGCGAAGAAGGAAAACTCGGCCGTGCCCAGGTGGTTGCCATCCTGTGGTTGCAGCGCGAAGCGCATCGTGTAAACGCCGGCCCGCAGTTCGTCGTCGCGATAATCGCGTTGGTCGCCCGCCACCGATATCGCGCCAAGCAAGGCCGCCTGTTTGATCGTCTCCAGAGCCTTGGCCGTGGATGAGGGCTTCGATTGCAACGGGAGTTCTGCGCTGAACCAGAATTCGTAAACCGGCTTGTCGCCGTCGAGCAACTGGATCGCCTTCGACTGGAGTTTTGCGCGGATGGAGGCGTCGAGGTCTTTCGGCGGTTCCTTGTCGGCGACCCTGACCGTCAAATCCGCGGCACGGATCGAACTCACCGCCAGGCAACCCAGCAACGTGATGGTAATCAACAATCGTTTTCTCATACGGAGCTTCGACCACACCCTTGGGTCCTGCATTCAGACTTCGGTTGGCGTCAAAAGAAACGGGTCGGAAACACAATCGTTCCGACCCGTGGAAATGCCGATCGTTGTTTAACGGGAGAAAGTGGCCAGAAAAGCGCTCCGCTGACCGGTGGCTTCCCAGGTCAGATTCAGTCCGCTGCCTTTGTAGGAGGCGATCTCCGTGAAAGCCGCCGCCGCGCCGCTCACACTCGTTAACGGCGGATAGTAGGTGTCTTCATTTCCGCAAAGATGGTCCTTGCCGCCCAGGCAGCGTGTATTGATCTCCACCAGACCGGCCGCCTTGACGGAGGCGCACCCGCCTTTGGCGCAAGCGCCGATGCTCGATTCGATGACGGATGGTTTCACTTCGGCCACTTCTTTGATCAACCCGCCGGCCATTTCGCAGGCAAAGTCTTTCAGCGCGGCTCGCTGTGAGGCGCTGGCCCGGGAGTCCACAATCAGCACGGCCTTGCCGCTCTGCGGCTGATAGCGGAGGTCACCCAACGTGCCGTCCGTGCGGACGACGGCAATCACATTGAGTCCCGCGAGCGAAGTGCCGGCCCAACTCCCTTCGCGGATCGACCAGACCAGAATGCCTTCCTTGCCGGCGAGATTCATTTCGGCATTCGCGAAGCACGGGCCGGTGTAAACGTCGCACGACCGCACCTCGACGTAATCCCCGGAGATCGTGGGCGCCGACTGGCTGGCGGTGAGCGAGGTCAAGGCGGTCAGTGAAAGAATCGTTAGAATCAGTCTTATTTTCATAGGCTTTCGTTTCTTACGCGGCCTGGGCCGCAAACTCGATGCTAACTTACATAACACGCCCGGCCGGCGCAACACTCGGATTTGTTCACCGGCTGGCCGTCGGGACCGAAGTTTTCCTGCGTCCTGCCGCACCAATAGACGCCGCTGGAAAACTCGTCCTCCTCCTGACCGGGCGACTCATAGTACATCTCCTTGCTGCGCAGGTTACGGCAGCGGATCTGTAATTTCGTGGCGGCGATGGAAGGATCCATGATCGGGCCCCTTTTCAAGCCGCGGCCGCG
>DATEKZ010000218.1:0-4919 GCA_035277185.1 Verrucomicrobiia bacterium | reverse complement strand
CACCCGGCGCCCGTCATATGAACGATACAGGGTCGATCTCGAAAGGGGGGGGTGGGTGGCCGGCGCTGAAAAATCAGGTTTTCACCCCACTTCTGCCTCGGACGGACCGGCCCCACAGTTAAACATCAAGTATTACCGAGTGCCGACAGTTGTGAATAACACATTGCGCATCCTGATCATGGAAGACGACGCGGCTGACGCGGTGTTGATCAATCACGAACTGCGCAAAGGCGGCCTCGAATTCCGCTCCAAACGCGTCGAGAAGCGCGAGGATTTTGTTCGGGAACTTGAGCGGAATCCGCCCGATCTGATTTTCTCCGACCATGGCCTTCCTTCGTTCGACGGATTCTCCGCCCTGGCCATCGCCCGGGAGAAATGTCCGGATACCCCGTTCATTTTTGTGACCGGTTCGATGGGCGAGGAGAGGGCGGTAGAGGCGGTAAAAGAGGGTGCCACCGATTACGTCCTCAAAAGTCACTTGTCGAACCTCGTCGGCGCCGTGCAGCGGGCGGTAAACCTGGCGGAGGAGCGAGTGGGCCGCCGCCAGGCCGAGCAGGCGTTGCGTGAAAGCGAGGAACGTTTCCGCATGATGGTCGAGGGCGTCAGAGATTATGCGATCATCATGCTCGATCCGGACGGCAACGTCGCCAGTTGGAACGCTGGCGCCAAACTGGTCCAGGGCTATGCCGCGAGCGAGATTATCAACCGGCATTTCTCGTGTTTCTACTCCGACGAAGAGGCCAGACAAGGCCACCCTGAGCACGCGCGGGAACTCGCCCGAACCGAGGGACGATTCGAGGATGAGGGTTGGCGGATCCGCAAAGGGGGAACGCCATTCTGGGCGAATGTCGTCATCACCGCGCTGAGGGACGATCAAGGCAAATTGCGGGGCTTTGCCCTGATCACGCGGGATATCACTGAACGCAAGCAGGCGCAGGAAGCGTTGCAGAAGAGCGAGGAACGATTCCGCCGGCTCGTGGAGCTTTGTCCAGACGCGCTCTTCGTTCACAGCAACAACCGGATCGCCTTTGTGAATTCGGCGGCCACGCGGCTGCTGGGCGCCGAGAGACCGGAAGATCTCATCGGAAAGCCGATCAAGGAAATCGTTCATCCAGACTGCTGGGAGATGATGCAGCAGCGCATCCGACAGTTGCGCGAGGAAGGCACCACCTTCTTCTGGAAGTCTGCCGCCAATCCGATTCGGCGGCCAAAAGGAGAAGAAACCATCGTTCCTTTCATTGAGGAAAAGTTTGTCCGGCTCGACGGCCGGGAGGTCGAGGTCGAAGTCGCCGCCACGCCGTTGACGTTTCAAGACCAGCCGTCCATTCAAATCATTGCCCGCGACATCACGGAGCGCAAGCAGGCGGAACGCTCGCTGCGGAAAGCTGAAACCCTCAAGGGAGTCATCCTCGAGACGGCTATGGATGCCATCATTTTCATCGACGACCAAGGCTTGGTCCGGGAATGGAATCCAGCGGCCCGAAAGATTCTCGGTTACAGCCGCGCCGAGGCGCTGGGCCGGTCGATGGATGAATTGATCATTCCTCCTTCGCTGCAGGAAGTTTATCGGGAGGGGTTGGCGGATTACCTGATGACCGGCGCGGGCAGCCTGCTGGGCCGGCCCATTGAACTGACTCTCCGCCGCGCCGACGGCAGCGAGTTTCGAGCGGAACTGGCCATCAGTCGCATCCTGACCGAAGAGCCGCAGGGATGCACGGTGCTCATCCGCGACATCACGGAACGCAAGCAGGCGGAAGCAGCGCGGGCAGGCCATTCGTAAGGTCATCAGCCGTTTCGCTGGTTCAGACCGGTGACATCGGCCCGAAGGTGCGCTTATCCGCGTCCCACGCCTGTCGTTGGGGTCTTCGCCCCATGCAGGTTTTCTAGGTTAACCCCACTGTAAAAAGGCGCTTGCCCGCGCTAAATACAATGAGCGCTCCCAAAGACGCCTATTTGGATTTGGAGAGTGGACTAAAGACGCACATGAACACGAAAAATTCTGATTCCATCATGGCTTCGGTCTTCCGCGACCGCGCCAACTCGGTCATGCACGACGGGACCCCGTTCAGCAGATCCACCGTTCCAACACCTGGCAATCCAGCGGCACCGAAGGTTTTGCCAGCCATAACCGCAGCGCCGGCACCGGCGGTTGCGGCGCGTCCGATCGTTTCGCCGACACCCAAGGGTTCATCGACTCCCAAGATCCTGGCCACCCGAAAAGCCTCGCCGGGCGCGAACGTTTCCCCGGCCTCAGCGGGCACGCCGGCCCCGACTACGGCGCCGAGCCCGAAAGTCTTGCCAACGCCAACCGCCGCGCCGAAACCGGCGGTTGTGCCGCATCCGATCACTTCGCTCCGACGAAAGGGTGCAGCGACTCGCAAGGCTGTGGCGACCCGAAAAGTATCGCTACCGAGCACAAGCGGTTCCCAGACTTCGGAGGATGCACCAGCCCCGAAGGTTTTCTCCGCGTCGAATGCGTCGCCGATCCTGGTCACCTCGCCTTTCAAGCATCTGCTCTTCGACCCTTGGCGCCTGGCCGGTGTTCTTCGCAAGCATTGGCGTTGGCTGGTGGGCGGAGGCGGTGGTCTGGCGTTGCTGGGGTTTATCATGGGTTGGGTCGCGTCCGACACGTCGTATCTGGCTTCGGCAACGTTGATTCGACAAGACGGTACGAACGGTTTTCCCGCCGCCGAACTGGGCGATGTCTTCCGCTCCAAGCCACTATCGGACAAGGCCTTCCGAAATTTTCTACGTTCGCCAGAATTGCGGGAGCGCGTCAGCCAGAAGTCATGGCGACAAGTCTCTGCGAACGACCTGGCCGACCGCGTGCGGCTTTCGTCCGAAGGAAACGTTGAGTTCGTCACCGTAACCCTGGCTGGCACAAACCCGCAAAGCGCCGTCGATCTCGCGAACCTCTTTGCCTCGGAAGCAGTGCAGATGACAAAAGAGATGCAGGCCGCGGACCTCAAGGTCGTCGTGGAGCACTGGCAGCGCCGTTTGAAGGAAACCGAGCAGGCGGCGAAGGAGGAGAAAGAACTGGCGGATCTGCTCTCTCAATTCACGACGAATCACTCGAAAGTTAAAGAGGTTGTTGCCGCCGGAACGAAGGACTCTACCAATACGCGGCTCGAAGACCTCGAAAGGGCACGGTCGCTGTTTCAGAGTCGGGTGCGCGAAGCCGAGCAATTTGTGGGCGATGCTCCCGGCTACTGTCGCGTACATGCTGCCGCCAATAAGAGCGACGTGGCGCGTTCGATCTCAAAGTGGGGG
This sequence comes from Verrucomicrobiia bacterium, assembly GCA_035277185.1. Lineage (GTDB taxonomy): Bacteria > Verrucomicrobiota > Verrucomicrobiia > Limisphaerales > AV2 > DATEKZ01. The sequence goes on along the minus strand of DATEKZ010000218.1, from coordinate 1,649 downwards.
ATCGCCATTCCGACTCTGTTCGGCGGTTTTGCCGGCGTCTGTTTCGCCGCCCTTGCCGGCTTGTTCGACGAAATCTCGAACCGGCGCACCAAAACCCTCGATGGCGTCCGGCGCGTCATCGGTTTGCCCGTGCTCGCCGTTCTGCGCGACTTAAGGCGAATGAGCCGAGCGGTACAGGTGAAGGCGAAGTGGGCCCACCGCACCTGGCCCATCCTCCTGGCCAAGCTGGGCCTGCACGCCCCTGCTGCCGCTGCCCCCCGGCCACGCGCTCACGGCGCAAGCCGACGCTGATCTGGCCGAGCGGGTCGCCAAGCTGGAGTCGAAGCCTGCTTTTTCAGCCGCAGTATTGCGCCACCGCGCCACCGCCTTAATTCCGGGCGGGGCGACTTATTTGCGCAGAGCCCGCTCGAGAATGTTGGTCATCTCCAGTGGCGTGAGCACGATCGGATTGGCCTTCATGCTGCTGGCTTTACCGGCATTCTCTACCAGGGCAGGCAGATCGCCGTCCGTCACGCCGTAGGCTTCCAGTGCGCAAATCCTCAGTTCATCGCACAGATCGCGCGCCCAGGCGACACCGTCGTCCGCTGTCGCATCGGCGTTCGCTGTAAGGAGGCGCGCTGCTTCGTCATAACCCTGACGCTGTCGCGCGCGTTTTCAAGCGTCGCCTGTTTGAATGCTTCGACGCACTCCGGCTTGACGCAAACATTGACGTGGACGATGAGCATAACTGCCAAAGGAGTTTTGATCGTTGAATGGAGGGGTCGTTACCAATGCCACTGGCGCGAACGACGCCGTCTTCTTTCCGCGGAATTTCTATCTTGCCGAGGCAGCGGCCTTTGATTCTCCAAGGCACCAAAGATGTTTGTGGGTGCGGAGAAGAAATTCTCCGTTGGATGGAACGAGCGAGGCATTGGTCATCTCGTTACCGATGGAATTGACCGCCACCATCTCGAACTTCGGCCCGGCCTTGAACACCACCACGTCGCCTGACTGGTTCACGGCGTAAATCCTGTCGCCGACGAGCAGCGTGTTGGACCACGATTCGCCTTTTGATCCCTGCCTGGGCAGGCGTTCCTCCCAAAGCTGCTGGCCGGTCTTCAAGTCAATGCACTCGACGAAACCCTCCATGTTGACCAAATAGACACGGCCGTCCGCAACGACGCCGGAGCCGCAACGGTTTTTCTTCGCCCGTTCCTCGCGCCAGACGCGTTGTGTGCCCGTGACGTCGCCACTGCCGCCGGGTTTGATGGCGATCGTGCTGCCGAAGAAGCCGCCCATCGCCACCACGAGTCCCTCGCCGTAAACCGGCGACGCATAGAGAAGCGGATTCAAGCCTTCGCATGTCCAGAGCTGCTTGCCGGTCGTGGGATCGAAGGCCACCACGCGGTTGGGAAAACTCATGACGAGTTCCTCGCGGCCCGCGGCTTTAATGAGAATAGGCGTGCTCCACGTCCCCACATATCCCGGTTCCTTGCCTTTAAAACCATCTCCTCGGCCTTCGGTCTTCGCGGGCGGTTCGTCGAACTTCCAGACCGTGCTGCCCGTCTTTTTGTCGAGCGCGAGCAGGTGGGCGCCGGGGCCGGGGCCGTGTTAGATGAAACACAGGTCACCGTGAAGAAGGGGCGAGGAGGCGTAACGCCACTCGTGGT
>DATEKZ010000217.1:0-9369 GCA_035277185.1 Verrucomicrobiia bacterium | reverse complement strand
CGTCATCGACGATAGTGACGGTGGAGCTGGCGGGTGACACGGCGGAGTAGTTGGTGGAGCCCTGGAGAGTCAGAACAACTGTTTCGGTCAGTTCGGACAGGCTATCGGTGATTGGAGTGACCAGCATCTTAACCGAGTTGGTCCCCGGCGGGATTACTGCGACGTTGGTGAGAGCGACATAGTCCACACCGTTCGTGGCAGTGCCGGTCACTGTCAACGAGATGGAGAGGGGCGAGGTCAAGTCGCCCGTGCGCGTAATGGTGAATTCTCCGGGATCCAGACCCGCCTCCGACGCCGAATCGTCGGTGGCGACTACTTTGACTGTCGTTTCTGGCGCGGTGATGCTGAAAGTGCCGTCGGAACCGGTGGTGGCCACCGTCGTTCCGCCAGGCGAGATCACGCGCAAGTATTCCGCCGTGGAATTGACGATGTACACATTGTTTGCCGCGTCGAATGCGATGTCGCGATTGTTGCTGCTGGTCGAAGCGGTGAATTGGACGCGGTTGGCGAAGTCGAAGATGCCATCGATCAAGGGGACGACTATCACAATGCCGTTCAGTTTGAGGGTCGCCAGCAGTTTGCCGTCGGCCGAAAGATCGATCGCTCCGGTGTTATTGAGAATGTCTGTCGCCGCCGGGTCGCCGGTAAATTCGCGAGTGGCATCAAGCGAGTTGGTGATCGCATTGCCGTCGGCATCCGCGATGTAAACCCCTGGTTCGTTCCCGACGGACCGGAGGTTCGAGACGTAGAGATAATTGCTTTCGCCCCCGCGCACCGTGTCCATGGTTTGGCTGAGAGAAGCGATGCGAGGCGTTAGCAGCTTGATCGGCGATGCAATGACGTCGAAGCCCGTGAATGGCAGTGGTCCTGCGCCGATCGAGTACTTCCACAGGCTGTTCAGTTCCGTGGCGGCACTCGTCTCTCGATCTGATTGAAGGTCTTCATCCACAGCAAACACAACCAGATCGCCACCGGCAACCGTGCCGCCGATCGCGACCGCGGCAACACTTCCATGATTGTTGTCCAGTCCAACGGGCAGGATGGCCGCGCCCGGCGCGCTTAGCGGTTTCAGGACAAACTGGTTCGTGGTCACGTTACCGTCGGCGACGTACAGGTTGCCGCTGGCGTCGGACCAGTCGCAGATGTAAAGGTGATCGTCGAGTCCAAGCGTGATGCGGTAAGGACTCGCGGTGCCCGGAGCGCCGGCAGTGAAGGCAATGCCCGCTGTTCGCGCCGTGTTTCCCTGGCCGATCGCATCGGTTTGGTCCGCGTTCAGCAGATAAATCCCGTCTTCGGTCGGACGGGTTGGAGACGCTGTGGTGCCTTCCCGCCCATTCGACACGTAGATGCGCCCGAACGATGGGCTGGCCGGGTTGCGATTCACCGCGACACCGCGCGGCAAGAAGAATTTATTGAGAAGATTTGTGTCCGAACTGATTTGAGCGTACGTCCCGGTTCCGCTCTTGCTCACGACGACCTTGAAGGGGCCCGAAATACCGAGATTGGCTGTGGTCGTTCCCGTTGAGAGAGGACCCAAATCGTTCGTCGTGGCCCCGCCGTTGGAAATGATCTTCACGTTATCGGCGGCTTCGTTGAGGATGAACGAAACCGTGCCGGCGTTATTGATGACGGCTGAGGCATAAGGGTTGGCGAACGCGATCCAGGTGGACGAGCCAACAATGAATGCACCGGCGAGCACAGGAGTAAACAGGGATCGAACTGACGATTTCATAATGTTCCGGGGTACAGGATGGGGTTCTGATTTTCGTGAACAAAGAGCCGAATTCAAAGGGATTTTAGAGAATTGCTTCGGGCTTTTTTGGCGCGCGATTGGTCAAGGCGAAGTCCGTCCTTCGTCCTGTGACATTTCGTATGCAAATACGAAATTCTTGCGCGGTACCCATTCGGCATGACCGTCGCAATAGACCGTGTTAGCGCCCGCGGTGCCGTGGTTGTTGATGGCGTCGGGATAATCGTTGTAGTTGTTCGGAGGTCCCGGCGGTCTTTCATCATCGGCGTCCACCATCAGCCAGGTGCGTGACGGTCCGGCGACTATTCCCCGAAGTCCAAAGGCGTTTTGCATGTGAGCGCGCATGAGTACGTTGTTCTCGGTTTTTCGAGTCCCTATGATTGGAGGATTCTCATCCGGTTTCTTCCACCAGCCGAATTGTTCGTAACTATGACCTGGATTCTTCCTGCCGACGGCGAAATCGTTCAGATCGACGAGCTTGGTTTGGCCGGCCACGTTGATCACGACGTTCGGGCGAATGAAATGCTCGGTAGTCGGACAGGTGAATGCTTTCAGCACAGGAACATAGTTGGGATAAAGCCAGTTCACGTCGTCGTTCACATAACTGACGCAACCCGAGAGATGTCCCCGGTTGTCCTGTGCGTACAAGAGGGTCCCAAGGCCCAGTTGCTTTGCATTATTCAGACAGGAAATTCGCCGGGCTTTGTCCTTCGCCTTGCTCAGCGCCGGCAGCAGCAATCCCGCCAGGATGGCAATGACGGCGATGACAACCAGCAACTCGATCAACGTAAAAGCGAGCCGGTGATTGGCGCGGCGGGGACGGGATAAGCGGCGACGATCGCTCATTTCAGATGGTACGGACAGACTCACGGATCGCCACTCAATATCACGCCGGACGTTTGAGGTCGAGCATTAGGTAGGTCATTCGCGATGATATGCAGGCGCCCGTCAGTCATTGTTGGGAACGAGGAGATGATATCGATTGACCTCGGGATTGACGACGGTTTTCGTGCGTCCGTTCAGCCAGCGCACTTCGAGGGTGACTGCGTTTGTGCCCCTGCCCAGGCCGAAATGCGCCGTGCTCGAGCTCTGCGAACGATACGAATCACCCGTCACCATGCGCCGCGTCTGCCTGCCCGCCGGAGATGTCACGGAGACCGTCGCGCCAATCGGCGAATATCCCGGGACCTTCCCGCCCAGGCGGACTCCGATCCAGTTTCCGTTGTGCTCGCCCCGGTTCTGGAAAATGTGCAAAGCCTGTCGCTGGGCGGGCCAGTCTCCGAAGGTGGTTACTAACAGATCGAGCTTGCCATCCCCGTCGAGATCGTCGCTGACGACGTTCCGACAGTCTTCTTCCATTGCCACGCCCATCAGGTGGCCCACTTCCACGAATCCCTTGCCGGACGGGTTCATCAGGAGGCGGTTTTTTTCGTAACCGCCGTAGGAATGACCGGAGCCGTACAACCGGTCGCCTGTCGCTCCGAAATAGAGGTCCATCGCAGGATCGTGGCGTGAACTCGCGGCGTAAATGTCGTGTCGCCAGAACTGAGATTCGTAGTCCCTGGCGGATTGGCGGCTCTTGTGACCATTCGCCACGTACAGATCCAGGTCGCCATCATTGTCGAAATCGAAGGAGCTGCAACCCCATGACCAGCCGGTGCGCGCCACCCGGTCGCTCAACGGTGCCTGACGGAAAACACCGTCGCGACGAAGATAAAGACGGTTGCCGTACCCCATCTTCGGCCGCATGAGGCGGTGATGCGGGAACTCCGGCGGTCCCGCGCTCAACGAGTCCAGCCGTTGCGCCACGTATGAGTTCATGCCGATCATCAGGAAATCGAGTTGACCGTCGCCGTCGTAGTCGCCAAACGAATGCGCCATGCCGAAGGCGTGAGGTTCATCCAATACCTTTGCCGTCACGTCGGTGAATCGCCCGCGCCCGTCGTTGTAAAAGACATCCGCGCCGGCGAAGTCGCTGACGACGACAAGATCAAGGTCTGCGTCCTCGTCCAGATCAACCAACGAGCTGCTGTACGTGCGGCGGAAGCGCTTCGCGTTCAATCCCGCCGGCTCCGTGGCATCCCGAAAGTCGCCGTCGCCATCGTTGACCAACAGGAACGAGGGAAAGCCGTCGTTGGCATCGTAATAGGGCGTCGGCATCTGCCCGGCGTAGTAGGGGAGTTTGTATTGGGCAAGCCAGACGTCGAGGTCATTGTCGAGGTCGATGTCGCCACAGGTCATGACGAACGGATTCATCAACGCGACGGGGGACGGCCATACGCGCCGGCGCGCGCCGACAAAGCGGCCTTGCCCGTCGCCGGCGTAGAGCCACAGGCCTTCCCGGTCACAGCAAAGGAAGTCGGCGATGCCATCGCCGTTGAAATCTGCCATCACTGCGGCGTTGATCGGGCCGGGCGACGGGTCGCAGAGCGGCCCGAAGTCGAAACGGCCCGCTCCGCGGTTGCGGAAAATCAAATTGCTGCAACCGAAAATGATCTCGGACAGTCCGTCACCATCGAGGTCGTAGAGCATCAACGGATCGATGAAGATGGTTCCCTCGTGCGGCCAGAGCTCTCGCGCCACGACTTCCACAAACGCGGGCGAGCCCGAACGCGCCAGCATTTCCAGTTGGGTTGCGTCAATGCCGCGGGGAAATGGAGGGGCCAACGGATCGGCAGGTGTTTCCCACTCGATGTGCAGGTCGCCTTTGAGAATAATCCGGCGCCCCTGCGCGGGGTTGGTGATATGCAGTGTCATCGCAATTACCGAACGTGCCGGCACGTTCGTCCCGGGAATGAAACGGGGATGCCTCCACTCGGACTGTTCGAGCCGAAAACCCTGGTCCTTCAGCTTCCTGAGTTGTTGCTTCCATTCGCCTGGATCCATCGCACGACCGGGTCCTTCAAATCGAGTTCGCTCGATGGCTTGTTCCATTGGCTCGATCCGGCCGGCGTTGCCGGTAATCAATTTGCCGAATGGAAAGCGTTCCAGGACGGCGAATTTGTCGTCCGCGTTGCGCAGTTCGTCCCACAGCCGGATGAACACGTCTTCGTGCCGCGCGGCGGCCATTTCCCGGACCCAGATGGTTTCGTCCCACCGATGCCGTTCCGCCTCGATGGCATTAAAACGCCGCACCGCTTCAGAATCGGGCTGCGTCATCGGGGGAGCCGAGTCAAAAAAAGGATCGCCCGTTCTTGCGGGTCGCGAATCGTTGGGGTTCGGATGCTCCGGTCGCACATCCCGGAATCCTGAGATGGTCCAATAAAGCGCGGCGGCACACGCCACGACAACGATGATGACGGGGAGGGTCTTGCTTGAGTTCAACGGCGGCTGTGTTGGTGGCTAAGAGTTCCTGACCCGGCAAGGCTCTTCGTCGGTCTGGAAGCAGGCCGTCAGCATGGCCACAAGCCGAGGAATCGTCAACGCGCCGGTTCTCGGCTCGGAGTGTCCCAATTCGCTTTCGCCGGAGCGCGGCTGTGCGCGAAGCGTCGCCGCAGCGGATCGAAAGTGCTGCGGCTGATCTGGGACACGGCCGCGCTCCATTCAAAACGGGACGCTGCCGTTCTCCGCGCGGATCATTTCCCGGGCTCTTATTGAAATTCCCGATTGCCGCCCGCGTTTTATCAATTACTCCGTCCCTTGCGAGTGCGACTAGGGTCCGCGCCATGAAAACTTCATGCTCAACATTGAATTCCCCCTCGGCCAATCGTTCGCCCGCCGTTTCCAGATTCGACCTGACTTTGGCCGGCGAAACGGACCGACAGGTCATCTACCGCGTCCGCCACGAGGTTTACGCGCGCGAGTTGGGCCAACACCGCGCAAATGCTTCCGGGCGGCTGCTGGATCCACTCGATGACTGCAACTTTTACCTCGTGGCCAAAGTGAACGGCGAAATCGCCGGGTTTATCAGCGTCACGCCGCCCGGCGCACACGCTTATTCCATCGACAAATACTTCAAACGCGAACAACTGCCGTTCGCCATCGACGACAAGCTGTATGAGGTACGGTTGCTCACAGTGCTCAAACCGCACCGGGGACGCGAGTTGGCCACGTTGCTCATGTATGCCGCGTTTCGCTGGATCGAAGCGCATGGCGGCACTCACCTGGTGGCCATCGGAAGACGCGAAGTCGTGGATTTGTATCTGCGCGTCGGACTGGAGGCCGCGGGACTTTCCATCCAATCCGGCGCCGTGACGTTCGACCTTCTCCACGCGGCGGCCGACAGGCTGCGAGGACATCTGCAACACTTCAGCGGCGTACTCGCGCGGCTGGAAGAGAGGACGGACTGGCAACTCAGCTTTCCGTTCCGCAAGCCGGCCGCCTGTTTCCACGGCGGTGCCTTCTTCGCCTCCATCGGCGAAAAATTCGACTCATTGCATCGAATCCAAACCATCATCAACGCCGATGTGCTTGACGCCTGGTTTCCTCCCGCGCCCGGGGTGCTGACGGCTTTGCATGAGCACCTCCCGTGGCTGTTGCGGACCTCACCCCCGACGGGTTGCGAAGGCCTGGTTGAAACCGTCGCCGGCGCGCGGGGTGTCGCACCGGAGAACCTCCTGCCCGGCGCGGGTTCTTCCGATCTGATTTTCCGTGCGATGCGGCAATGGCTCACACCGGCATCGAACGCGCTGATTCTCGATCCGACCTATGGCGAATACGCCCATGTACTGGAACAGGTGATCGGCTGTACCGTGGACCGCCTCGCGCTGGGTCGTGCGAACCACTACGCCGTGGATCTCGCCCGCCTGGAGGCGGCTTTCGCGGATGATTACGACCTCGTTGTGCTCGTGAATCCCAACAGCCCGACCGGCCGGCATATTCCACGGGCCGAACTGGGGCGCGTCCTTCGGTGCGCGCCGCTGCGGACCCGCGTGTGGGTGGACGAAACCTATGTGGAGTACGCCGGCGCCGGCGAGTCGTTGGAACGTTTCGCCGCGCAGTCCGAGAACGTCATCGTCTGCAAATCGATGTCGAAGGTGTACGCATTGAGCGGCGCGCGCGCGGCGTATCTTTGCGCCGGGCCGCATCAACTTGAAGCGTTGCGCGCCATCACACCGCCGTGGGTGGTGAGTCTGCCCGCCCAGGTCGCCGCCGTTCGCGCGCTTCAGGACCCCCGTTACTACACGGACCGCTATCGCGAAACCTCGACGCTGCGCGAGCATCTGGCCGCGCAATTGAGAGCCCTCGGCTGGGAGATCGTGCCGGACGTGGCGAACTTCCTCCTCTGCCACCTGCCGGATGCCGGTCCGGACGCCGCCACCGTGGTCGCGCAATGCCGCAAACACGGACTGTTCCTTCGCGACGCCGCCATGATGGGTTCGCGACTTGGCAGGCACGCCATTCGTATCGGGGTCAAGGATGCCGACACGAACCGGCGGATGACGGAGATCATCCGGCAGGTGCTTGTCGAAAGCCGGTAAGACGGGTCCCGCCGTCCTCTTCGTTCCCGACCGTTGGCCGCGCTGCGAATATGGAATGAAAAAGAAGAGCCTGTACAGCGTCTATCCATCGCATGCACCGTTCGCTTTGGTGGTTGCTCATTGGGTTGACGATTCTGGCCGGCGCCGGCGTGATGGCCTGGAGAAACAGGGCTTCGCCGGCACGGGTGCCGCTCGGTGACGGCAGCGAACTCCGCGTTTTAAAGGTCAGCCTTGGCACCAATCACGTCTTCTCGACCGAGCCAATCTGGAAACAATGTTTGCGGCGGGTGTTGCCCCGGGCATTGCAAGGGCCGCTGGGATCTTTTCAAGGCCAGCGCTTCCTGACGCGGTACGATTCGCTGGTGGTGTGGGTGGACAGGTTCAAGGCCAGTTCTGGCGAGGTTGGAGCGGGGTCATTCGAACAGCCCGAGGCACTGTTTGCCCATGGTTCTGTCGTCAAGGGTCGGGTGCAACGGCTGCAAACCGGTGCCGCTTGCCTCGAATTCCCGAGTTTCGCCCGCGACGCGCGCCGAGTGCCGTTGCGGGTGCACGATGGCTCAAACGTGGTCGCATTCGCAGTGGACAATCCGCGCCCGATACAAGCGGCCCGCTGGACGGCGCGTCCCGTGCCGCAGACCAATCAATCGCTCGGGGCGGAAATCGTATTGCGGAATCTGCGTTTGGAAAGCCGACAGGATGCAGGCGGGACATTCTTCCAGTCTCACCTCTATGCCCGCGGTTTGGGTGAGGCCCGCGCGGGTTGGATGGCCTGGCGTCTGACAGCGTTCGATCCGTTGGGGAACTGGACCGAGAGCAATTGGACCTATTCAGGGAGCCGTTTGTCCGGAGTCCTGCTGCTTCCGCCAGGCGATTCGACGTGGAAACTGCTTGTCGAAGCACAGGAATACATTTCGGCCGGATTCGTGTCGTTGCCAATCCCTTCGACGTGCCGCGTCCTCGCACCGAGTCGTCGGGCGCACGACGTTGGCGTCCGGCGCCTGATGGTCGTTGGCCCCGGCTCGTATCGGATTATCGACGGAGTGAGAGCTGACTCGCTTGATAATTCGGAGATTGCCGGGCGGCCGTCACTTGATTTCTCGAGTGTGTCGGGCGGAACCAAAACGGTGCTGGCATTGACGAGTCCGGTTCCCGGCATTCTGGTGATTTCAGATGCTGACTCCGAGTCCCCACTCCTTCGAGCCCGTTTGCGGGATCGTTTGGAAGGCGATGGCGGGCGCATCTTCCGGCCATCCGGCTTCGTTGCGGCGACCAACTCCGTGAATGGAGTAAAACAAATCGCGAGGTTCTTCTCACCTCGGCTTCCGACGATGGCCACCAATCTCGAGTTGGAAATCATCGCTACGCTGCCGCCGGCAGAGTTCCTGGTCAGTCCACCGAAACGCTAAGCCGGAAGCCTGAGTTAGAGGACTGGCTCGCCCTAATTCGATGTTCGGCGTTCGATGTTGGATGCTCGATGTTTCCAATGGATGACGACGCGAGTTGTGGCCGAGAATTCCCTCACCCCTCACCCTCAAAAGACCGACGACAAAGCCAGGGAACGAGTCTTTTGGGACAGACCCCAGTCTAATGCTGTCCCTTCACTCTTCCTCGCGAACGGGCTTTGGCTTGGCTGTCGGCAAAGGACGCGAGGCATTGGTGGCCGAACCGTTGGGTGGTGCGGTCTGCTGGAGGAAGTTTTCGAGGATCGCGAGGTAGCCATCGAGTGTCCAGCCGTCGTCGTCGCCCAGGCCCCGCTTGAGTTCCTTCAGTTGAGCTGTCGCCGCCGTCGCCTCCGCGCGGATGTCGTTCAGGTTCAGCTTGCCGCTCATCAGCCCGGCGACCATTTCATTGAATTTAGCGTTGGCTTCGGGCCCTGCGGCGCCAAGAAACTGCGCCTGCACCTGCTGGATGAAATTCGTGTTTGCGCCGAGTTGCCGGAGTGACGCGGAGAGATCGACAGTACCGTTGGTCAGCGGAACAGAGGCCACGCCGGCCTGATTGTTCGTCGCCGACGCCACCGGCTGGGTGTTGGTCGCCGTGCCGGGGCCAAGCGTAATCTGCGCGACCTTTTCGCGCGGCAATTGTACGGTGCCCAGCACGTCGCTCTTCAGCACCAGCGTGTTGGTGCCAAGCGACACCACCTTGCCGAGGTAATGATCGCCGTTCTGCATGCGGACCTGGTCGGCGCCAGGCCGGACG
>DATEKZ010000216.1:0-5452 GCA_035277185.1 Verrucomicrobiia bacterium | reverse complement strand
CCTGCGAAAAACCGAGAACGAGGAAGAAACGTTCCAGCACATTTTCCCCACATCCCTGAACGCCGGGCGGCGGAGGCAGTGTGCGGATGGGCCCAGAGGGCCTCTCAGTTTCTTGCAAGCGCCAGGGCTTCTCCCTCTCCCCTCAACGGGGAGAGGGCCGGGTGAGGGGTGAGAAAAAGGCAAAAATCACAGACGGATGATGACAACGAGGATTCCTGGCGCGCGTTGGTTTGGAAAAATGGATCGGAAACCGGTTTGTAACCTCTCACCCCTCATTCCCTCTCCCCGTTGAGGGGAGAGGGAAGCCGCTGCGGCTGCACCGTTCGCACGGAATTCGTCTGTACCTCCCTGACGCTGCAAGAAACTGAGATGCGCCCTGCGTCCCGCCGCCTTGCGACGTCCGATTGACTCCTCGCAACCCTGGAATAAGCTCGGCGAAATGAAGACCCGGCCACTCACCGAAACCCGCGCGGCGGCAGCGAGTCGTTCGCGCCCGGTGTTACGCCTTCCGCTCGCGTGTCTCGCCCTGCTGGCTTGCGCGATCGTTCCGAACGCATCGGCAACCGGCGCGCCGGAACAGCGTTCCTTCGGCCCCATTCAACCGCGGCTCTCGCCCGACGGGCAACAGATCGCGATGTCGTGGCAGGGAGCCATCTGCCGGATGCCTTCGACGGGCGGAGCGCTCACGGTGCTCACGCGAGGTGAAGGTTTCGATATCGAGCCGGCATGGTCGCCGGACGGGAACACCATCGCATTCATCAACTCTGCGGGTTTCTTTGCGGGCCAGTTGCAATGGATCAACGCCGAGGACGGTACGCCCCGCAAGTTGCCCGCCGCCGTGCGTGCGCAAGGCAAGCTGCACTTCCATCCCGACGGAAAACGCCTTCTCGGCCGCTTCAGCAAGGAGGGCGCACCAGACCGCCTCGCGTGGTTCGACCTGAAAAGCGGCGCGCTCGCGGCGGTTGAAGGGCTCCCGCAGAACTGGCAGACACCGCGAATGCCGGTTGCACTTTCGAATGACGGCGAATGGCTGCTTTACGCACTGCACCAGGACGTGCCTGACGAGCAGGGCGGCAACAACGGCCCGCACACCGATCTCTGGAAACTCCCGACCCGGGGCGGAACGCCCCAACTCGTCACGCGGTGGCTGGCCCGCATTTATCAACTGGCCTGGGATGCGAAGAACCCCGCGTGCTACGTTGTCACCGACCTCGGCGCTTCGCACAACGACCTCTGGCACGTCCCGCTTGCCAACCCGCAGCGCGAGGCGCGAAAGATCACGTCAGGCCAGGCGGATGAGGACTGGCCTTCAGTCGAAACCGAAGGCCGTTTTCTCGTTCACACCGAGAACCACGAAGGCGCGACCGCGCTGGTGCTGACGGATTTCATTCACCAGGAGAAGACGGCATTGTCGGTGCACGAACTGGAATTCGAAAAGGCTTATCGCGAGCCGACCGCTTTGCTGCGATTGGAAGTCGGCGAACGCGAGGCGCGGCTCGCAGCGAAGGTGTCGCTGAAACGCAAAGACGGCAAGTTCTTCGCGCCACTCGGTTCGCTCTACCGCGTGGCCGGCGGCCGGATGCACTTTTATGCGCGCGGAGGCTCGGCACTCCTCCTGCCGGCGGGCGTTTACGAAATCACCGCCTGGCGCGGCCCGGAGCACCGCGTCTTGCGGACGGAGATCGAGTTGGAGGGCGGCAAGACCAGGAGTCTTGAACTTAAACTTGAACGCTGGACCGACGCCTGGTCGCGCGGCTGGTTCTCGGGCGAGAACCACATCCACGCCAACTACGGCTACGGCGCCTGGTATAACACGCCCGCCAGCATTCTCGACATGTGCGAGGGCGAGGACTTGAACGTCTGCAACCTCGTCGTTGCGAACTCCGACGGCGATGGCGTGTTCGATCGCGAATTCTTCCGCGGCGGACTCGACGCGCGCTCGACGCCGCGCACGTTGCTTTACTGGAATCAGGAGTTCCGCAGCACGATCTGGGGCCACATGACTTTCGCCAACCTCGGCCAGCTCGTGGAACCGATCTTCACGGGCTTCAAGGACACGACGAATCCGTGGGACATCCCGACCAACGCCGACCTTGCGGGGCGCACGCGGGCACAGGGCGGTGTCGCCAGCTACACGCATCCGGCAAACAACCCCGATGATCCGTATGCCACCGCCTATTCCGGCAAGGGCATTCCGGTGGATGTGGCGCTGGAGCGCATTGATACGCTGGACGTCATGGGCTTCGGCTACGCGGCGAGCGTGCCGCTGTGGTATCGCGTCCTGAACTGCGGCTTCCGCGTCCCCGCTGCGGCGGGCACGGACTGTTTCCTCAACCGCATCACCAGTTCGCCGCCCGGGTGGGGCCGTTGCTACGTGCGCCTGACGAACGGCCTTGCTTACCCGGCGTGGATCGAAGGTCAGCGCGCCGGCCGGTCATTCATCAGCAACGGCCCGATGCTTGAACTCACCGTCGCGGACTCGGCGCCCGGCGACACCATCAAGCTCGCGACTTCGCGAAGCGTCCGAGTCCGCGCTCGCGGATGGTCGCAAGCGCCGCTGGAGAAACTGGAGTTGATCTACAACGGCCGTGTGGTCGCGACGGGCCGACTCTCCGCCGACAAACTGGAACTCGCGTTGGACCGCGAACTGCCTCTCGACCGCACCGGCTGGGTTTCGGCGCGCGTGAGCGGCCCGCCGGCGCCGGACTTCGCGGTCGGTCCGCAACAGGCGCACGCGAACCCGATTTACGTTGATCTGGCCGGCAGCAAAATCGATTCGAAGGCAGACGCCGAATATTTCCTGGCGTGGATTGACCGGCTCGAAGCGGACTTGAATCGCCGCAACCGGATGCACACGGGCAAAGACCACATCGCGATGCAACTCAATGCGGCGAGGGACGTATATCGGAGGCTTGCGGGCAGGAGGTGAGTCTCGACCCTCTCCGACGAGCTTCGGCTATTGATTCACCCGCAGGAATCGCCGCCCCAAAAGCATGACGAGACCCGCCACGGGCAGCAGAGTGAACGCGGAGGGTTCGGGAATCGTGCTGAGGATCCAGGGATTTAAGGCAGACACGCGTCCGAAGCCGCTAACGTCGCCATAATCGGCATTTGCGCTCCCATCGGTCGCAGCGACGAACGAGATGATCCCGGCGAGGTAGGACTGCGATCCATCGACCAGAAACACACCGCCGCCACTGTCGCCGGGCGCCACCGCCCCCTCAAGACTCAGCGCATTGGTCGATCCGAAAGCGTTGTCGGCTATCGAGTGAGGGTTGTCAAAATCGGAGCCTAGCACCAGAGCGGGAGTGCCGAAGTCACCATCGATGACGTTTTGAAATGCTCGTTTCTGGCCATCGACAGTTTGATAGCCGGTCAAGCCGGTCCCGGTGAATCCGAATCCAACAAAGGTGGCGGTCAGCCCGAACTCGAGCGACCCGGTGTAGAGCGTCGCCGGTGTCACACCGGCGACGGCTGTGCTGAGCTGCACGAGGCCAAAGTCGTTTCCGGCAAACAAATTACCCGACTGCCAGCCGGGATGACGAATGACCTGCGTGGAGGTATAAGAAACCCCGCCAATGGTGAACGTTCCGGAAGTGGCGGCCGCCAGATTGTGTGCGGCGGTCAACACCCAATCGGGCGCGATTAACGTGGCGCTGCCGGTGAAACCCCAGTTGTTTACAAACGATCCAACAGACGCGTAATCGGGGCTGCCGGCAAGGTTCAAGTAACCGCCGGCCGGCTGGTCATCCCGGATCGTGGCTCCCCGGATCAGAGCCGGGAGAAGCGCACCGATTCCGACGAACGCAACAATTCCACACTTGCTCAGATTCATGGCGGTATTGCCCGATGACAAGCAGCGCGCGTCAAGGACAAATCGTGATGACGTGGCGCAGGGCGGAGATTTGGAATCTCGCCTGCGAGACACTCGCGAGGGTCGTAATTGCCGCCAGAACAGCGGTTTCGGCGGAGGCTCGCGCGGCCCGAAGGGAACGAATTGCTGCCGGGTAATGCGTCCCTTCTTCGACGCGAGAAGAGAATTGCGCCTATCCGGCGCCCGCTTACACTCGCAAGGATTGTGGTTCTGATCCAGGACCCCGTCATGACTCTCGAACAGAATCCACCGCGGCCGGGCAAACGACTGGCGCTCTTCTTCGACGGCACGTGGAACAAGCCGGAAAACAACACCAACGTCTGGCGTCTTGCTCTAATGCTGGCCGATCGGGGCCAGGACGGCGTGCCGCAGGAGAAATTTTACGATGAAGGCGTCGGCACTCGCTTGCTCGACCGTTTCACCGGCGGCGCGTTTGGCTACGGACTCTCCGGGAACGTCCGCCTGGGCTATCGCTGGTTGATGGAACACTACAATCCCGGGGACGAAATCTTTATCTTCGGCTTTAGTCGCGGCGCATTCACGGCGCGCAGCCTGGCGGGAGTGATTGCGCGTTGTGGATTGTTGAAACCCGACGCCCCCATGTCCTTCGCGCAGCTTTACGAGCGCTACCGAAAAGGCGACACCATCCGCCCCATCTACCGGCTCAAATACCTTCAGCGACACGGCGAAACAAAATTCGACTTTGAAGAAAACGTTCTGCTTCGACACACCTATTCCGGACGCAATTTCATCAAACTGTTGGGCGTCTGGGACACCGTCGGCTCTCTCGGAGTGCCTTTCGGAAACATTCCCGGGATCAGCAGCCGGACCCTCCAGTTTCACAACACCCACCTGAGCAAGATCGTCCAGCATTCCTACCAGGCCCTCGCTCTCGATGAGCACCGAAAACCCTACTGGGCGATGCTCTGGACCAACTTCGTCCCGAAGCAGCCGAACGAGGCCGATGCGCCACAGGTGGACAACCGCCACGTCGAACAGCGCTGGTTCGCCGGCGCGCACTGTAACGCGGGCGGCGGCTATCAGAACGACTTGTTGCCGCAACGGCCACTGGCGTGGATTCAGGAAAAGGCGCGCGGATGCGGCCTCGGTTTCCGCTCGAGCATTGTCGTGACGGACGAGGATTTGAGCATGCCTCGGCGCGATTCCTATGCCGAATTCCTGCGCGGCATCTGGAGAATTCTTACTTTCGGCAAACGATACGTCCGGTGGGTCATGTCCGACCCCGTGGAAAGGCAAACACGCTGGAAGCGCAACGCAAAAACTGAGGCGGGCTGGGTTGAGACGGTCAACGAACGGATTGATCTGTCCGTGTTCCGCCGCTGTCAACTCCATCCGGACTACCGCCCCGACAGCCTGATCGAATGGAAACAGCGAAAGCGACTCGACCTCGAGGCCATCATCGCCGCGCCGGAAAAATATCCGCACTACTGGTCCCCGGTGGAAAAGCCCGGAATCGAAACCTCGATCCCTCAAACGACCGAGCAGGTTGCTGTTTAGTAGCCTCAACGCGATGAGAACGTTGAAAACCGCCTTTAGCGCCAGAACTGTGCCCGCCAT
>DATEKZ010000215.1:0-3697 GCA_035277185.1 Verrucomicrobiia bacterium | reverse complement strand
CTTGTAACGCCGGGCGATTTCAAACTCGTCAGCGAACCGCCCGGCCGACTCGGCGGAGCGGGAACCAGCCGCGAGCAATTCAGCGCCCGGCAAACGCCGCAGTGCCGCGGCAAACTGGCGGGCGATTTTGCCGGTTCCAAGAATTCCCCAGCGAATGCGATTGGTCATTGGCCTGTGATGTCGCCCGACCGGGAGTGATTGTCCAGCGCGAAGGCGCGAAGAACTCTGCACTGAAAATGGGTAAGAAGATTTGACGAACGCTCGCCCTCACCCCGGCCCGGGGAGTTTTTGTCTTCCGCCGAGACTTCGTCCGCAGCCTCGAGGAGAGGGAATCCCTGCTCCGTCTTCTGAGTGATTGAACGCACTTGAAACAAAGTCCGCCAGGCGGCGACAGGGAAAGACGCGAGAGAGATTTCAATGGCGCGTGCTCACGCGGTTCCCTCTCCTCGGGGGAGAGGGTCAGGGTGAGGGCGAGCCAAAAAAACCCGGTCTGACTTTCTTGATCAACTTCTCCAACCGCTGTCCATACTCCACAAAATTCCTGCTCGTCTCGGCATCAGACGCTTTGGAGTTGGCATCATGGAAAACGACGACCATGTGCGGCTCGATGCTAATCCCGCCGTCGTAGCCGCGCGCAAACGCGTCCTTCAGAATGTCGCGCACACGCCCCTGGCCATCGCCGGGCCAGTTGTAGTCGGCGTCGTTCCTCGCCGGGTTCCACATGGCGTCCTTGACGTGAATATGCACGACGTGGTCGCGCACGTGTTCCCAGAATTCCCACGCGTCCTGGCGCGGCCATGGCTTCGGTTTGCTGCGATCCGGATTGAACACCGGATTGGCGGTGTCGAAGACCCATTTGAGGCCGGGCGCCTTGTCCAGCAGTTCGAGCGCGTGTTTCCAGCTCATGCCGCCATAGTTCATGCAGTTCTCGTGCACGGGCGTGATGCCGGCGTCGAGGAACATCTTCGTCGCTTCGCACACCCTGTCGAACACGACGGGCGGAGTGCGGTCGTCGTCATCCTTCGGCTTGAGGCTCATGATGCGGACGAGTTTCGTGCCCAGCCGCTGCATCCGCGGGATGCAGCGTTTCACTTCGGCGAGGGTTACGTCCCACGGCGTCTCGACCGTCTTCGCCCAGTTCATGATCGTGGAGCCGAAGCAATAAACGCCGATGCCCGCGGAGTGAAGCTTTTCGACGCAGAGGTCGAAGGCTTTGTCGGGAATATCGTGGAAGTTGGCCTTGGGAAAGCCCGGCGCTTCCACGCCGCGCATTTCCAGATGTTTCCAGCCGAGTTCTTTCGTCGCCGCGATCTGCGCGTCGATGGTGTTGCCTGCTTCGTCGCCAATTCCTGTAAGAATCATGGCTGAACTCTTAACCACGGATGGACACGGATCAACACGGATTTTCTTTCTGCTTTGTGTTGGAAGGGAACCGATCAACGGCCCGGAGGCTTCTGAACCGCAGATGGACGCCGATGAACGCAGATCAGCCGTTCCTTGCATTTCGAGATATCTGCGTCCATCTGCACTGCTATCCTGAAACGTTTGCGCAGGCTGCGCAAATCTTGCGGAGCGCGGGTCGCAGACAGTCGCAGACCCGCGCTCCTTCGGTTGCGGCTATGCCGCCGCGCTGTGTTTGTCTGCGGCTGGTTCACCTTCTTGAAAAAATGCCTGATCCTTTTTCTCCCCGGTTTTCGCATTATCTGATAGACAGACGTTACAGCCATTCCATGAGCGAACCAAACCAGCGCGAGGAAACCCTGTTTGAAGCCGCAGTGGCATTGCCGTCCGAACAGCGCGCGGCCTACCTCAACGAAGCCTGTGGTGATGATGCCCAACTGCACCGGCGCGTCGAGGCTCTCTTGAAGGCGCATGACCGGTCCGGCGAGTTCCTCGATAAACCTCCCGCCGCGGTTCCCGCGAAGACATTCGTCATCAACACTGCCATGGTTCCGGTGACCGAAGGCCCCGGTGACCGCATTGGCCATTACAAGCTCCGCGAGAATCTCGGCGAGGGCGGCTGTGGCGTGGTCTATGTGGCCGAACAGGAGGAACCCGTCCGCCGCCGCGTCGCGCTCAAAGTCATCAAGCTGGGCATGGACACCAAACAGGTCGTCGCCCGGTTCGAGGCCGAGCGGCAGGCGCTGGCGATGATGGATCATCCAAACATCGCGAAGGTGCTCGACGCCGGCACGACAGACACCGGCCGGCCGTTCTTCGTGATGGAACTCGTCCGGGGCATCCGCATCACGGATTATTGCGACCAGACCAATCTCAGCACAGGAGAGCGCCTCGACCTGTTCATCAAGGTCTGCCGCGCCATCCAGCACGCGCATCAAAAGGGCATCATCCACCGCGACATCAAGCCGTCGAACATCCTCGTCACCCTCCATGACGGCGTGCCCGTGCCGAAGGTGATCGACTTCGGCATCGCGAAGGCGACGGAAGGGCGCCTCACCGACGCGACGGTTTACACCCAGTTGCACCAGTTTATCGGAACCCCGGCTTACATGTCGCCCGAGCAGGCGGAGATGAGCGGGTTGGACATCGATACGCGCAGCGATATCTACAGCCTCGGCGTGCTGCTTTACGAGTTGCTGGCGGGCAGCACGCCGTTCGATGCGAAGGAACTCATCGCTTCGGGCATCGACGAGATGCGCAAGACGATCCGCGAGAAGGAGCCGGTGCGCCCGAGCACCCGACTGGCAACGCTGCAAGGGGATGAATTGACGACCACCGCCAAACGCCGTTCAACCGATGCGCCAAAGCTGGTCCATCAGCTCAAGGGCGATTTGGATTGGATCGTGATGAAGTGCCTGGAGAAGGACCGGACGCGGCGTTACGACACGGCCAACGGACTGGCGATGGATCTGAAGCGGCATCTGAACCATGAGCCGGTGGTCGCGAGGCCGCCCAGCGCGGCCTATCGGTTTCAAAAAGCCTTTCGCAGGAACAGAGTCGCCTTCGCGGCGACTGGCGCCGTTGTTGTCGCGCTCGTGTTCGGTCTCGTCACCACTCAGCGGCAAGCGTTACGGGCGACGCGCGCTGAACGCGCGAAACAAGCATTGTTGGACTCGGAACAAAAAGCGCGTCAGGCCGCGACCGTCGCGAAAGGCGAAGCCGAAGTGGAGCGCGACCGCGCCCGGCGAAACCTCTACGCGGCGGACATCAATCTCGCGCACCAGGCCTGGCTCCAGAGCAATCTCGGTAAAGCGCGCCGGCTCCTTGACCGCGCAAGGCCTGCATCTGGCCAGGAAGATTTGCGAGGCTGGGAATGGCGTTATCTCTGGGGCCTCACTCACGGAGACGATTCCGTCGAGGTCGCGCGTTTCAACGCCGGAATCTATCAGCTTGCGTTTCACGACAACGATCGCAGTGTCGCCGTCGGACTGAGCGGGTGGGGCTCCGAAGAACGCGGCAACCTGTTGTTTGATTTCGGAACGGCTCGATTGAGCAACCGGCGCGTGTTCGGCCGCGGTCAGCTCTCTGTTTCCGGATATGTTCCGGCGAAGAAGTGGCTGGCGAGCAGCTTCATGGATTCGAATCGCTGGGGCATTGCGATCCTGAATCCCGCCACATTTGAAGAGATTGCCCAATTGCCTACGACCAGCTTCGTCACTCGGATCAGCGCTTCTCCCGACGGCGAGCGTCTGTTGGCTTATCAAGGTGGCGGCAAGGCTGGCGTCAACGTCTGGCG
>DATEKZ010000214.1:0-9253 GCA_035277185.1 Verrucomicrobiia bacterium | reverse complement strand
CCGCAATACATCCCGCCCGCGCCGGGTGTGATCTGGACGATGTTCACCGACGGGATTCTCGTTGATAAGGTTGGGGAGTCAAGGGGGCGGAGCGATTGCGCGGGGCGGCAAACCGCCGTTGTTTCCAACGCCCAATTGTGCGAAGCTCCACCCAGGCCGGAACCCACTCGCGGGTTTACCCCCGAGTCATGAAATGAAATCCGTTTGCGATCTCGATCCTCCGCTCTTGTGTCAGGCCGGCACACGCTATCTCGCGTTGGCGGTGTTGGGTTCGCTCCTCACAGAGCAGGCGTTGAACGGGGCCGATCGAGAGCCGGAACACGCTGCCGAACGGAGAACGATGGTTGAAGAACAAATCCGCGACCGGGGCGTGACGAACAGGAGCGTGCTCGACGCGATGACGCGCGTCCCGCGCCATAAATTCGTGGAGGAATCGTGGCAGCGGCAGGCGTACGACGATCATCCGTTGCCCATCGGACACGGCCAGACGATCAGCCAGCCCTACATTGTCGGACTGATGACCGAGATGCTTGGGTTGAAACCCGGCGAGAAAGTCCTTGAGATCGGGACCGGCAGCGGCTACCAGGCCGCCATCCTTGCCGGGATCACCACAAATGTTTTTACCATCGAGATCGTCAAGCCCCTGGCCGATCAGGCGCGGAAGCGACTCAAGGAGTTCGGGCTGGACGAAACCCGCGTCCGCCACGGGGACGGGTACTTTGGCATCGACGACCAGTCGCCATTCGACGCGATCATCGTCACGGCCGCGGCGGACCACATTCCCCCGCCCTTGATCAAGCAGCTCCGCCCCGGCGGCCGCATGGTGATTCCCATCGGCCCGGTGCATTCGACGCAGCGCCTCGTCATCGTGCAGAAGGACGACGAAGGCAAAGTGAAAACAAGAAGCGTCTTGCCGGTCCGCTTCGTCCCGCTCACCGGCGGGCCGCGAGGCGCGGCCGGGAAGGAATGAGCGCGCGACACTTCGCTTTCGGGCTGTTCTGCCTTTCCGCAGCGTTGCTCGGGTACGAACTGCTGTTGATGCGGCTCCTGTCCCTCTCCCATTGGGGTCATTTCGCCGGCCTTGTCATTTCGATCGCCCTGCTGGGGCTCGCCGCGTCGGGTGTGGCGTTGCACCTCCTTCGCGAACGGATTGTCGTCAGACCCGGAGTCTTCTTTTCCGTCACCGCGGGGTTGTTTGGAGTCATCGCGCCGGCGGCTTTCGGAGGTTCGCAACTCATCCCGTTCAAACCGTTCCTGCTGGCGTGGTCCGCCGGTGAATACCTCCTCCTGGCGTTGCGCGTGCTGATCTTCTTTGTGCCGTTCTGCCTCGCCGGAATCGCGATCGGTGTGCCATTTGTCGCCCGGATCCTGCCTGCCCGGCGGCTCTATCTCTGGAACATGCTCGGCTCGGCGGCCCTGGTCCCGCTGCTCTCTTTGGGCATGGGCGTGGCGCATCCGGTTCGCATCCTGGCGCCAGTCACGTTGCTTGGAATCGTCGCCGCCGTTCTGACCACCACACGCACCGGGGCGATGGTGTGGATCGTCGCGGGCGCCGCGTCCGTTCTCCTCGTCGCGACGATGCCATTTCGATATTCGGAATACAAAGATCTGTCCCGGACACTCAACCTGCCGGAGTCGAAGATTCTCGACGAGCGATACGACCCAAAGGGTGTCGTGCATTCTGTCGAGTCGCGGTTCACGCGTTACCTGCCAGGTTTGTCGCTCAACTTTGCCGGCACCCTGCCACGGTCGGAGCTGGTGTTTGGGGACGGTTCGTCAATGGAAGTCGTGTTCGACGCCGACGCATCGCTCAGAGAGCCGGCCTTCCTCCGCATGTCGCCGGAAGCATTCTCTTATCAGTTGGCGAGCCGGCCGCGCGTTCTGTCGCTGTATGCCGGGCCGGTGGAAATCCTCCGCGCCCTGGCGCACGACGCCGCGACGGTTGTCTCCGTGGATGACCTGACCTGCCGCGCCGACGCCGTGGACCGGGCGTGGCAGCGCCTTGGCACGTCGCCGTTTCGACGCAAGGAAGTGCGACGGGGGGACGATGAAGCCCGGCATTTCCTGGCAGCCACACACGAATCGTTCGATCTCATTATTATCTCGATGCTCGGCAGCCACGGATCGTCCACCGCCGGCGCGGCGTCACTTGATCTCTCCGGCCTCTTCACCCTCGAGGGCGTTTCACTGGCGCTGGATCGCCTGTCCGCGCGAGGGCATGCCGCGTTCAGCACGTGGGTGGAAAACCCGCCACGAACCGGTGTGCGGCTGGCGGCGTTAATCGTTGACACGTTGCGCCGGCGCGGCGTTGCGGACCCGGCCCGGCACATCCTCGCGTTGCGGAGCTGGTCCACGCTGACTTTTTTCGTGGCGCGCGAGCCTTATCGGGACGATGCGATCGAGCGGCTCAGGAAGTTCGCCGCGGAAAACTCGTTCGACCTGGTCTTCTACGCCGGCATGCCGGAGGGAGCGGCAAATCAGTTCAACGTGATCCCGGACGAACCGTACTTTCGCGCGATGAATGCCTTGTCGGGACCCGGCAGCGGCGATTTCCGGGAGCGCTGGCCGTTTCAACTCGCCTCGCCCCGCGACGATCATCCGTTTTTCAATCATCACTTTCGTTGGAAGGCGGTGCCGGCGTTTGTGTCGGCGATGGGCAATGAGTGGATTCCATTTGTCGAATGGGGTTACCTGCTCCAGGTCGCTTCGTTGCTGGTAACCGGCGTCCTCGGCGTCTTCCTGTTGATCGTTCCCTGCGCGGCAACGCGGGCACGACCGTCGCTGCGCGGGGCGCTTCTCTTTTTCGTCCTGGGCGTGGGCTACATGTTCGTGGAGATCTGGGCCATTTACAAACTAACTCAACTGCTCTCGTCCCCAACCGTGGCGTCCACCCACGTGCTCACCATTATGCTGGCGGCGTCGGGCGCGGGCGCCGCGGTTCTGGCCCGCGCCGAAACGGCGCCAAAACTTCAACGAGCGGTGCCGGGAATGATCGTTGCCCTGCTCCTCCTTTCATGGCTGGAATTCCCCGCGCTGACGTCGCTGATTCTCCCCCAATCGCTGCCCATCCGGGTCGTCATCGCGTCCGTGTGGATCGCGGTCCCCGCTTTCTTCATGGGATTCCCGTTTCCGTTCGCGCTGGGGCAATTGCGGCGCCACGAGGAGATCCCCTGGGCGCTCGCGTTGAACGGACTCGGTTCGGTGCTGGGAAGCCTCGGCGCGACACTCGTGGCGGTGCATTGCGGACTGACGGCGCTGGCCCTGGCCGGCGCGGGATCTTACGTGCTTGTGGGTGTGCTGAGTCTCGCGACGGTTCGCGCATCCGCGCAGCCTGCGCGGCATCAGCTCGCTTGAAAATATCGGCGCCACCCCGCATCGTCGCTCACGTCGCCGCCCTCGAAGGGCGGCCTTGATTTCAACGCGGAGGACCAACCGACGATATGACGAAGTCGCAAGGCAAAGTCAGCGCAGGGCTCCTGATGTATCGAACTCGCGAGGGGCGGCTCGAAGTTTTCCTCGCGCATCCCGGCGGTCTGTTCTTCAAGAACAAGGACGACGGCCACTGGAGCATTCCCAAGGGCGAGATCGGTCCCACAGAAGAGCCGCTGGACGCTGCGAAGCGGGAATTCGAGGAGGAGGTTGGCCTCGCGCCCGGCGGCGATTTCATCCCGCTCGGCGCCATCCGGCAAAAGGGCGGAAAGATCGTGCACGGGTGGGCCTTTGCCGGCGACTGGGACGACTCACGTGTTCTCCAGAGCAACACGTTCGAGATGGAATGGCCGCCCCGGTCCGGCCGGAGGCAGAGCTTTCCGGAGGTGGATCGTGTGGGTTTCTTCACCCTTCCGGAGGCGCGCCGGAAGATGAAAGAGACGCAGCATCCGTTTCTTGATCGGCTGCAGGAAAAACTCGCCCTGGACGACGGCCGGAGTGCCTCTGTTCGCAGTTGAACACGGACAAAATCGGTTTTCCCTCAGTTCCGCACTCGAAACAGGAATCGACCTTGAGACGGACCGCGCGACGTCCCGGCGCGCAGCGGGGTCCGCATGCCGGTGGAGCTTCGATTGATCCCATGCGCAACCGTCCTGTCGAGCCTTCTGCGACCGGGGACCGGTCGCGCTCCGAATGCTGTCTTGCTTTCGATTCGCCTTGTCGCGCGTTTGGCGGGCTGGCCTCCAAATCATTTCCGGTTCCGGACCGGCATCAATCCGAAATGCAGCACCAGCCAGATGGGAACAGCAAAGATCACAACGGCCATCAACCGGTCCCACGTCCATTCCAGGAACCGGGCCTGAATCGGGAAGATGGCAATCATGAAATAATTACTGAACCGTGTGTGGCCGAGAAATGATCCGTATTTTGGATACTTCCGCCGGATGCCGCTGACCAGGGCGACGGCGCCAAAGCCCAACACCAGGAAAGTCACCAGCAGATTGATCGGCAGCATCGCGCCCAGTTCGAGCCGGGGCGCACCGGCCGGGTGTGTTTTGAAGTACGGATAAAGCCATTGCGCGCCCGCCCAGAGGAAACTGAAACCCGTTTGAATCGCCGTACGGAAAGTGGCCTTGGCCGAAGTCATTTCGTTGAGCAGGAGCGCGAAGTAGAGCGGCACAATGCCCCAGACCATCTCGATGTGCTGGAACGGCGTCCGAATCAACTCGGTAAACGTGGCCCAGTAATTGTGACTCACGGGGTGGTTTTACCAGTTCGAAGCCGCGGAGCAATCGGGTTTTCAAGCCGACATCGCGCGATGCCTTGGGCCGGAGCGCGAATCTGTGACTCCCAGCAGCTTCGCCAGCCAGCAGCGCGTGGAATGATATGACGGGCCTCGGGATTCGGACGTTGCTGCGGCTCGCAGAGGCCGCGCTCCGCACTTTGAAGACACGCCCTGACACTCCGCTCTCCTCTCGCGCTCACCGGGCCTTTCGCCCCGCTTCGAGCAACTCCACGATGCGGTCCACATCGAAAACGCAACCACCCCAGGTGCCGCCGCCGGCTTGTTGCAACGCCGCCCAAAGGCGCGTGTCCGCTGGCAACGCCGGATGGGGCGCGAGATCCGGATGCGCCTCGCGCCGCGCAAGCACCTCCGCGCCTTCTTCGGATCGAAACTGCCGTCCGCTGTCGCCAATGAAATCGACGCTGCCTTCCAGCTTGTTTCGGTCCACAACGATGCGAATGAGGTCGCCATTCCGGACTTTGCCGATAGGGCCGCCAGCCAGCGCCTCCGGGCCGACATGCCCGATGCACGCGCCGGTGGAAACCCCGGAAAACCGCGCGTCGGTGATCAACGCCACCTGCTTTCCAAACGGCAGAAATTTCAGCGCGGAAGTCAATTGATACGTCTCTTCCATCCCGGTGCCGAGCGGGCCGCAACCGATGAGCACCATCACGTCGCCGGCCTTGACCTGGTTCTTCTTGATGGCGACGATGGCATCCTTCTCACGCACGAACACTTTGGCGGGACCTTCGTGGCGATAGATGCCGTCCGCATCAACGATCGTCGGGTCGATGGCGGTGCTTTTGATCACGGCCCCCTCGGGCGCGAGATTCCCGCGCGGAAACGTCACCGTACTGGTCAGTCCGCGCGCGCGCGCTTCCCCGGGCGACAGGATGACGTCGTTCGGATCGACGTCATCCTGTCGTTGGAGAATCTCCCGGAAACGCGCCCGCCGCTCGGACGCCTCCCACGCATCGAGCACTTCTCCCAGCGTTCTTCCGGTCACGGTCAACACACCCGTGTCCAGCAGGCCAAGCCGCCGCAGGTGCAACATCACCTCCGGCACACCGCCGGCCAGAAACACACGCACGGTCGGATGATGGGTCGGACCGTTGGGCAGCACGTCCACAATTCGCGGCACGCGGCGATTGATGGAGATCCAATCGTCCACGGTTGGCCGCGGCAAACCGGCGGCGTGCGCGATGGCGGGGATGTGCAGCAACAAATTGGTTGAGCCGCCGAATGCGGCGTGCAGCGTCATCGCGTTGCGAATGCTCGCGGGTGTCAGAACATCGCGCATCCGGATTCCGCGCTCTTCGAGCTGGTGGACGGCGCGCGCGGAACGAACGGCCATATCGGTCCAGACCGGCTGACCCGAAGGAGCCAGCGCGGTGTGCGGCGCCGACAAACCCAACGCTTCGCCGACGACTTGTGACGTCGCGGCGGTGCCAAGAAACTGGCAGCCGCCTCCCGGCGAGGCGCAGGCGCGACAACCCAGGTCCGACGCTTCCTGCAAAGAGATCATTCCATGGGCGAAACGCGCGCCGAGACTCTGGACCTTGCCGGCGTCCTCGCCGTTCGCGGGCGGCAGCGTCACGCCGCCGGGAATGAGGACGCAGGGCAAATCAGACATCGCCGCCAGCGCCATCATCATCGCCGGCAGTCCCTTGTCGCACGTGGCAACGCCAATGACGCCTGAGCGTGTCGGCAGCGAACGGATCAGCCGTCGAAAAACCTGCGCGGCGTCGTTGCGGTACGGCAGGCTGTCGAACATGCCGGTGGTCCCTTGCGTCCGGCCGTCACAAGGGTCGGAGCAAAACGCGGCGAAAGGAATCGTCTTGAGCGCGCGCAGCTCCTGCGCTGCCGCCTGGACGAGCAGGCCGATCTCCCAATGGCCGGTGTGATAGCCGAGCGCAATGGGTTTGCCATCGGACGCGCGCAAACCGCCCTGCGTGCTGAGAATGAGGAATTGCTTTCGTCCAAGCTCGCCGGGGTCCCAACCCATGCCGGCATTCTGGGTCAGTCCGAAGACATCACCGCTCGGCCGGTTCAAAAGCATGTCCTCCGTCAGCGGCAGGCTGCCGGCCGGTCCCGAGGCTTTGGTCTGAATCCGATAGAGGTCCGGCGCCGCGGCCTCGAAGACTTCGGATTGGCTCATGCAACGATTGAATCATCGGCGCAACCGGAGACCAAGCCGGAATTGGCTCGGCGGCTCCCACCCGTCATAGACACGAATTACACGAATTGACGCGAATTCCGGCGGACCTGACAAGATCGCCCGATACAAGGAACGCTTCGATAAGATCGCCAGGGAGAGTAGTCGATGACCCGTTGCCTCGTAGCGCAGCCGTCCGCGACTGCGAGTTAGAGCACCGTCCCGGTGCGTGTTCCTCCAGGGTTGCCAACATCTCCGGGCGGCGGGACGCCGTCCGAACTCGCAGGCGGGGACGCCTGCGCTACTGCCAAGTGGAGTTTTGACACAAATTCGATTCGCTTCTGCAACTCCCGCGATCCACTTAACGGACCGCTGCGAGACGGAAGTTGTCTCCCGATTCCAGGCATGGAACCGCGCCACATTGACCCTACCTCGTTCAGGGTATTCACAGACAGGGAGCCAACTGTTAAATTTGTCCGCCGGTCTGTCGTTTCGTTCCAGCCGCATCCCGGCTTGTGTCAGAGCCAGTCGACGGCGGCTGAACGCGAAATGGCCGGAATGAAGAGAATCAAATGAGCAAACCGATCCGGGTTTTGGTCATCGAGGATTCCGAAGAGGACACCCTGCTCGTCGTCCACAGGCTTGAGCAAAGCGGCTTTGACCCGGTCTGGAGACGAGTCGAGTCGGCCGAGGAGTTGCGCGGCGCACTGGCCGAGCAGTTGTGGGATATCGCTTTCTCCGATCACTCCATGCAGAACTTCAGCAGCCAGGATGCTCTGAACGTTGTGAAGCACTCGGGCTTCGACATCCCTTTTGTCGTCCTGTCAGGCGCGATCAGTGAAGAGGAGGCCGTTGCCGCCATGCACTCCGGAGCGGCGGACTACGTCAGGAAGGACAACCTGACCCGCTTGATTCCAGTGATTGAGCGTGAGCTGAGGGCGGCACAGGAGCGTCGGGAGCGTCGGCAGGCCGAAGCCGCGCAGCGCGAAAGCCAGGCGCGCAAAAGCGCCATGCTGGATTCCGCGCCGGATTGCATCGTAACGATCGATCACGAAGGGATGGTCTTCGATTGGAACCCGGCCGCCGAGAGAACCTTCGGTTACCGGCGCGCCGAGGTCATCGGCAGGGAACTCGCCGGGTTGATCATTCCGTCCGCTCTGCGCGAGCGATATCGGCAAGGCATGGCGCGTTATCTGGCCACCGGTCAAAGTTCCATCCTGGGAAAACGGATTGAAATGACCGCACTGCGCGCTGACGGCAGCGAGTTCCCGGTGGAATTAAGCGTCACGCGGGTTCCCACTGACGGACCGCCGATTTTTACGGGGTTCATTCGCGACATTGCCGAACGGAAGCAGTTGGAACAACAACTTCGCCAGCTCCAGAAAATGGAGTCCATCGGCCAACTGGCCGCCGGAGTGGCCCACGACTTCAATAACATTCTGGCGGTCGTTCAGGGGCATACGGACATGATCCTGGGCGGCATGGTTGAGGGGAACGACGCCGAGGAATCGCTCAAACAGGTCGCCGCCGCCGCCAGCCGTGCCGCCAACCTGACCCGCCAACTTCTGGCGTTCAGCCGGAAACAGCAGATGCAGGCGCAGGACATGGATTTGAACGAAGTGATCGGCGGCGTTATCCGGATGCTCGGACGCCTGCTCGGCGCGAATATCGCGATCCAGTTTGTTCCCGCGCCGGATCTTCCCGCGGTTAACGGCGACGTGGGCATGATCGAGCAGGTGCTGCTGAACCTCGCCGTCAACGCGCGCGATGCCATGCCCGGCGGCGGACGACTCGCCATCATCGCCGGGGCCACGCGCATCGACGAGGCGCAGGCACAACGGAATCAGGAGGCGCGCGCCGGTCAATTCGTCCGGCTGAGCGTGAGCGATACCGGATGCGGCATTCCGCCGGAAATACTGCAGCGGATTTTTGAACCGTTTTTCACGACCAAGGAGGCCGGGAAGGGAACGGGGCTGGGACTGGCCACGGTTTATGGAATCGTGAAACAACATCAAGGCTGGATCGAGGTGGAAAGCCGGCTTGGCCGCGGGACGACGTTTAACGTCTTCTTACCCGCCGGCCCAAGGCGATCGGCGCCGGTGGCGGAGTCTGTCACGGCGGCGGCACGAGGCCGCGGCGAAACCGTTTTGATCGCAGAAGACGAGCCGGCGCTTCGCCGTCTGGCCGCGCGTGTCCTGCGCAACCTGGGCTACGAGGTTTTGGAGGCCGCGTCCGGTGTGGAAGCGATTGAAGTGTGGGAGCAGCAGGGAAGAAAGGTGGACTTGTTGCTGACGGACATGGTGATGCCCGACGGATTGACGGGAAGAGAACTGGCGAAAAAACTGGAGGCGCACGGATCGGACCTCAAAGTGATCTATACGAGC
>DATEKZ010000213.1:0-4213 GCA_035277185.1 Verrucomicrobiia bacterium | reverse complement strand
CGGCCTATCGAGTTTCCGCAACCGATCCGCGCTCAATCGCCTCAACTCGGGATCGCCCGCGGTCGAGCCGTATTGCAACGCCGATTGCCCGGTCCGGCGGACACCCAAAAGGTCATCGAGCAGTTCGCGCGTCTCCGTCACGGGCAGCGACGCGTTGTCCGTGAATCCCGCGGCCAGCGAAATCACCTGGGGCCGGGCCAGAGCCAGGTTCATCAACCAGGAAATGGGCGGGGGTTTGCTGCGCTGCCCCAGTCTTGAAAGTGGCGTTTTCATTCTGCCGGGCCAAGTGTAGCGACTCTTTCGAAAACCTCCATTCCTGTCCTCGAATTCTATTCGGAATCCTCGATCCGCGCTTTCTCCGCTTCCGGCTTTCGACCCCCTTCCAAAAGCGACAGAAACCGCTCCAGGCCCTCGATATACCGCGCCCGGTGCCGATCGAGGAAGTCGTTGTGGTCACCGCCGATCTCCCAGAGCAGCTTCGGCTCATTCGCCGCGGCGAAGTTCCGTTCCGCGTGCTGAAAACGGATGAGCGAATCGGCCCGGCTGTGCATGACGAGTACCGGCGCTTTGATCCGGGGCAGTTTGCCGTGCGTATCGTATTTGATCCGGTTCATCCACCGCACCGGCAGCCAGGGAAACAACTCCGCGCCGACATCGGTGATGCTCGTAAAGGTGCTTTGCAGAATCAGGCCGCCCAGGGTTTCGCGCAGCGCGAGCTCGCTGGCGATGCCGCCCCCGAGCGATTCACCGAGCGCGACGATATTCGTGGCCGCGAAGCCTTTCTGCTGCAACCAGGCCTGCGCGGCCTGCGCGTCGAGATAGGTGCCCGCTTCACCCGGCGTGCCCTGGCTCCGGCCATAGCCGCGATAATCAAAGAGAAACGCGGCGGCGCCCGTCTCCAGCAGAGCGCCCGCGTGGTCCAGCCGATGACTGATGTTGCCCGCATTGCCGTGGCAGAGCAGGAAAACCCGCTGGCGGCGCGGCGAGTTTGTGTCGGCCGGAAAGAACCAGGCGCTCAGTTTGACGCCGTCGGCAGTCTCGAAATAAACGTCCTCAAACGGGCGTCCCAGTTCGCTCCCGGCCGCCTCCAACTCGGCGTAGGGCTGATACACCTGACGATGTTCGAACCAGCGGAGCACAAAATAGACGATCACCAGGCAGGCGAGCCAACGAATCGCCCTCGCGATCCACCGCTTCCGTCTGCCTTGAGTCACGACGAAGAATGCCATGCGCCGGGCGGAAAGGCCAGCCGGTAAACTCACCGAATCATCCGCCGTCGTTCGTTTGTTCACCGCGAAATTGACCTCGCTCCCGTTTTCTGAAAGCATCGGCCCGCATGATCCCTTTGGAATTTGTTGGAGGTAGTGTGCCTTTCTGCAACAAAGCAGAAAAATCGAACGCCATTCGGCTGCCTTTGTTCGCCGCAATTTGTGTTGTCCTGCTGTCATTGGCACCGGACGCGCACGCAAAGGTTGTCTATGTCAGCGCCGGTCAGATCACCAATTCCCCGCCGAACGGTTTGTCATGGAACACGGCCTTCGCGACCGTACAGGAGGGAGTCAATGCCGCAATCACGGGCGACGAGGTCCGTGTGGCGGCAGCGATCTACCCGGAAAATATCACGCTGAAAAACGGAATCGTCCTCTACGGCGGATTCGCGGGGACTGAAACCAACCTCACACAACGGAACTGGTCGAACAACGTCACGATCCTGGACGGGCGACGGACGAATTCCGTGGTCCTCGTCCAGCCGGGAGCCGGCACGGGCACCCGGATTGATGGCTTCACGATTCGCAACGGCTTCCTGAGCGGGTCGTCGGACAAGGGCGGCGGCATCCTTTGCAGCAACGCGTCGCCGGTCGTCGCCAATAACATCATCTCCTCCAATTCGGCTCCTTCCGGCGGCGGGATCTATTGTTACCGTTCCGCCGCAGTCATCACGAACAACTGGATTGCGCAGAATTCCGGTTTTTCGGGCGGCGGTATTTACTGCCTGGATTCGTCGGCCACCATTGCGCACAACGTCATATCGGGGAATCGGGGCGCTGCCATTCCCGCCGGCTTCGGACTGGGAGGCGGCGTTTACTGCGGCATCAGCAGCGGGATTTCCTCCGACGTGATCACGTTAAGCCATAACGTCATCAGCGAAAACTCGGCGGAGTCGGGCGGTGGAGTGGAATGCAACACCGCGGTGATCGCGAACATTTCGCACAACACGTTCGCCCACAATCAGGCCGCCTCGTACGGCGGCGGAATCGAGTGTTATGGGTCGTCCCCGACGGTGCGGAACAACCGGTTTATCGGCAACGCCGTCACCCGCTCCGTCGCGGGCGGCGCCATCTCGGTCTTCACCTTGAGCGGGCCCGGGGCTTCGCCAAGGATCGTCAACAACGTGTTTCTGGGCAACACGGGACGTCTGGATTCAGGCAGTCAGGGTGGCGGCATCTACTGCTCGCGACTCACCCGATCCGCCATCATTAACAATACGTTCGCCGGTAACCTTGCCAAAGAAGGCGGCGGCATCTTTACCGAGTCGGACGAGACGACGATCGCGAACAACCTGATCGCGTTTGGCAGTTCGGGCCTGGTCGCGCCGCTCACCGGTACCACCAACAACTGCATCTTCGGCAACGAATCGGGTGATTTCATCGGAACCGGAACTCACGGCAACAT
The DNA here is from genome assembly GCA_035277185.1 of Verrucomicrobiia bacterium. Taxonomy (GTDB): domain Bacteria; phylum Verrucomicrobiota; class Verrucomicrobiia; order Limisphaerales; family AV2; genus DATEKZ01. The sequence goes on along the minus strand of DATEKZ010000213.1, from coordinate 1,540 downwards.
TTCCGTCGATCCGAAATTTTCGGAGAACCTCAGGCTCGGTGACGTTCATCTCCTTCCGAGTTCCCCGTGCCGGGATGCCGGGCATACTCCGGCGGCCGATCCGGCCTGGACCGATGTGGACGGCCAGACTCGCATTCAAGGCGCCTCCGTGGACATCGGCGCGGATGAATCCGACGGCACAGTCTCTCCCGTCGGTCCCGTTGTCGTTCGCGTCAGTCCCACCGGCGACGACCGAAACGCCGGCTCTTCCTGGGCCTTCGCCAAGCGAACCGTCCAGGGTGCCATCGAAGACGTCAGCGGCACGGGTGGCGAAGTATGGGTCCGGGCCGGGACCTATGCCGGGCGAATCTCGCTCAAGAGTCTGGTCTATCTTTACGGCGGATTCAGCGGAACCGAAACCAATCGATCTCAACGAAACTGGACGGTGTATCGCACGGTGCTGGATGGCAACCGGCAGGGCAGCGTCATCACCGCCATGCATACAGGCCCCTGGACCGCCCTCGACGGGTTCACCATTGAAAATGGCCAGGCCCAAAACGGCGGCGGGATCTTCTGCACGAACGCCTCGCCATCGATCAGCAACAATGTCATCCGGGCAAACCTGTCGACCAATGGCAGCGGCGGAGGCATCTATTTGAATGGCTCCTCGTCGGTCATGGCCAATAATCGTTTCGAAGGCAACCTGACCACGGGCGACGGGGGCGGCATCTTCATCACCGCCCGCCTGTTGCCTGCCGCGAAGATCATCAACAATGTGTTCGTTGGCAACGCGGCGACCAACGACTCGAATAGCTGCCGGGGAGGAGCCATCCATTGTGATGCCGCCGCCGAGATCATCCACAATACGATGCTGAACAATTGGGCCCGAACCGGCGCAGCCCTGGCGACGGATCACGGCGGCGGCATCTTCTGCAACTTGAGCGGGGCGCTGTTGGCCAACAACATCATTGCGTTCGGCTCGTCAGGCATCCGCGTCCAGGACGCCGTCCCATTCCTCCAGAACAATTGCGTCTTCGGCAATCTCGCCTTCAACTACGCGGGCATGTCTGACCCGACCGGCCTTAACGGCAACATTTCCGCCGATCCCTTCCTGGTGAATTCGAACGATGTTCACCTTTCCACCAGTTCCCCCTGTATCAATGCCGGCGACAACAGCGTCGTTCTGGCCGTCTGGCTCGATCTCGACGGCCAGCCGCGAATTCTTGGGCGCGTGGACATCGGCGCCGATGAAGCCCAGGTCGCGTTCCTCTCCGCGCAACGTCCCGGCGCGGGCCCGACCCGGGTCCACGTGGACGGCCCGCCCGGCACCCACTACACTCTCCAGGCGGCCACGAACCTGCAAAACTGGCAAACGATCAGCACAAACTTCAGTGTGCCGTTCGACTTCACAGACCCGGCCTCGACCAATCTCCCGAGCCGCTTTTATCGCGCGTTGATGAGCCCCTGAGCCGCCCCGCTCGGTTTGCAACACTGCCATTGAATTAAGCATCTGCCGGATGAATCCGGCGTTCCTGGCGCGACTTGAGGGTTCGATTCCGGG
>DATEKZ010000212.1:0-4974 GCA_035277185.1 Verrucomicrobiia bacterium | reverse complement strand
CGCTCGTCATCAGTGCCCAGAGCAGGTCGCGAACAGCTTCGGCGGGCTTGTCTGAACGCGCATTGAGAAACACTTCCGTCTGCTTCGCCTCTTCGGAATCCGGTGCGCGACCATACACGGCGAGGAACGCTTGACGGACGCGCGAACTGGACTGCGGAAGGGTGGCGAGGCGCGCAACGGTTCCTTCCGACCCGGGCTTCAGGATTTCCGCCAGTGCCGGCGAACGGGAAAGAAATTGGGCCTGTTGAAAAGTGGCGTTGTATTCCCTTGGGAGAATGTCCGGCATTGCCGTGATGACTCCGCGACGAAGTGAATTGTCCTCCAATGTCAACCCGGCCGCCACTCGCCAGGAACGCGCGATCTGCTCGGCGGAGAGTGGGCGCTCCAGCGCGCCCGCAAACCGCTCCGGCGCGGCTTCCGACGGACTCAACGCATAGACGCGGCTCAATACAATTCCACGGAGCAGCCGGCGAATGTCATGTTGATGCGCCGCGAAGTCCTGGGACAGCCAGTCGAGCAGCTCCGCATGGCTCGGCGCGTTGCGGGCATTGATCTCGTCCGCCGGATGCACGATGCCGCGCCCGAGGAGAACGGACCACATTCGGTTCACGAAAGCGCGCGCGAGCAGGGGATTGTCACGGGTTACGGCGTCGGCAAAGGCTTCGCGGCGGGAGAACCTGGGCACACGCGCTTTCGCTTTCGGGTCCACGTAGTTCTCATCGCTGTCCTTTTCCTTTTCGTCGCCGCTTGGCCGGGCCTCTTCTATGGTGCGGCCGGTGAGCAGCGTTATCCTGGCGGGCTGAGATTCTTTCTTCAGATTGGTGAAATTGACGAAACCGCCAATCGCCGACTCGCCCACGGCGTTTCCGACGTCCACGTTCTTGCTGCGATTGAAAGCCGCCACCAAACCCCAGTAGTGAGCCTGCTTGATCTCGCGCGCCAGCGGATGGTCGTGGCATTGCGCGCAGTCAATCTTCGTGCCGTAAACGACCGGCGCCACGGCCTCGGCGATAGCCTGATGCTCGTTGCGGCGTTCGTAGAGAAACCACGAAGCGCCGTTGTCTTCCGTTTTGTCGGAACGGGCGACCAACATCGCGCGCACCATTTCGTTCCAGGGCCGGTTCGTGCGGAAGGAGTCTTCGAGATAATTCCACCAGCCATTCTGCTTCCGGCGAGCCTCATGGTTTTCACGTTTGGGTCGCCCCATGAGCAGCACGTCCCATAATTCCCGCATCCGCACGGCGTAGTCGTCCGACTGCAACAGCCGGTCAACCAGAGCGCTTCGTTTCGCTTTGGAGCGCGAGCCGAGGAATTCATCCAGTTCGGCCGCGGTAGGAATGCGCCCGGCCAAATCAAGATAGACCCGGCGGCACCAGGTCCGGTCGTCGGCCGGCGCTGCGGATTTAATTCGGTTCTGCTTCCAACCCTCGGCGATGAGCGCGTCAATGGCCTGGGCCACGGAGTCGAAACTCTTGGGCTTCGTTCGTTTCGCGGGCTTTGCTTTGCTGGTTGCCATGGCGGCGATCCACTCGCGGATGGCCTCCCGCTGAACGTCGGTCAATTGCTTCTTCGGCGGCATGTGTGGATCGGAATCCGCCGCCAGATACTGGTAGAGCCGGCTCTGCTTGGGTTTGCCCGGGACCACAACTTCACCATCATTCCCGCCCTTCATCACCGCTTCCGGCGAGTCGAGTTCCAGCCCGCTCTTCCGTTCGATGAGACCATGGCACTTCACGCAGTGGGCATCGAAGATCGGTTGAACCTTGCCGGACCACAGCGTCGCCGCATCCGCTCCGCGCGCGAGGGAGGCCCCCGCAAAGGCGATCAGGAGGATTAAAGCCGTTTTGCAGTACATGTGCGAATAGAAATTCTATGGTGCGCCGTGGTTTCGGCCAATCAAATTCTGATTCGAGAGCCTTGGAAGGGCGCAACTTGACACCACCACCGTTTGGAGTTCCGCCTTCAGGCGGTCAGCGGGCAGAACCCTCCTGGGCCGCCTGAAGGCGGAACTCCAAACATATGCGCGCGCATGATTGGTGGTAGTGTCAAGTTGCGCCGCCTTGGAACGCCAGGGTCTTTCGATTTGTAGGGGAAAGAGGTTGGAGTTCAGTCTGCAGGCTGCCTTGGGCCGCAGACATGCTAATGTTGTGTAACAGTTCCGGCCTTACAATGGATTGTGCAAAATCAAAGGCGTCCTGTCCGATTCGATTGTAAAGGAATCACTGTGACAGCACACTAAAGCATGAACTCCAACACCTCGCGTTCGCAGAAGAAAAGACCCTGCTTGGAACGCTTGCCTTGACAGCCGTGTATCCGCGTCCCAATGTTACTTCAGTTTCCGGGGAGCCGTACATTTAACGGCTGAGAGTCGTGCTGGCGCGCGAGACCCGTTGAACCTGCTCCAGGTAATGCTGGCGAAGGGAGCCGCGAGACGTCACCAGCTTTTCCAGGAGCGTTCGGCCATTACCCATTGGCTATTGGCTAATAAAACACGAAAGCAGCCTTATGATCGCTACTAAAGACTCCTTCGAACCGCACAGCATGGAACAATTGCCCGCCTCCAAAAAAGTTTTTGTCGCCGGCACGATTCATCCCGACGTCCGCGTGCCGATGCGGGAAATCGAACTTACGCCAACCAAATCCTACACAGGACGCGTCGAAGCAAACGATCCCGTGCGCGTCTATGATTGCTCCGGGCCGTGGGGCGATCCGGCGTTCGAAGGCTCTGTGGAGGTGGGTTTGCCCGCGCTGCGCGCGAAGTGGGTCCGCGCGCGCGGCGACGTCGAGGAATACGGCGGCCGCCAGGTACAGCCGATCGACGACGGTTATCTCTCCGAGCAACACCGCGGCCTGTCCGGGGCGAAACGGCAGGACGCAACCTCGTATCGCCTCGAAGGACTCACCGCACCGCGCTGCAAACCGTTGCGTGCGGAACCGGGAAAAATCGTCACACAACTCCAATACGCCCGCGCCGGAATCATCACGCCGGAGATGGAGTTCATCGCCATCCGCGAAAACATGGGCCGGGCCAATTTGCGATTGACGATGGATGATTTACGCGACGACAACAAGCGCAACGATCTCGCTAAACAGCACGCCGGCTCATCGCAGCTCTCACTGAATACTGATCCACTGATTACTGATTACTCTCCTTCGGTGTTCCGCCGTTTCCCCCAACGCATTCCCGCCGAGATCACGCCGGAATTTGTGCGGTCCGAAGTGGCCGCCGGCCGCGCCATCATCCCTGCGAACATCAACCACCCCGAGTCCGAGCCCATGATCATCGGGCGCAATTTCCTCGTGAAGATCAACGCCAACATCGGCAACAGCGCCGTCGCGTCCAGCATCGAGGAAGAAGTCGAGAAGATGCGCTGGGCCACCCGGTGGGGCGCGGACACCGTGATGGATCTCTCCACCGGCAAGAACATCCACGCCACGCGCGAATGGATCCTCCGCAACTCACCTGTGCCCATCGGCACCGTGCCGATCTATCAGGCGCTCGAAAAAGTCGGCGGCAAAGCCGAGGAACTCACCTGGGAAATCTTCCGCGACACCCTGATCGAACAGGCCGAGCAAGGGGTGGATTACTTCACCATTCACGCCGGCGTATTGCTGCGCTTCATCCCACTCACCGCGTCGCGCATGACCGGCATCGTGTCGCGCGGCGGCAGCATCATGGCCAAATGGTGTCTGGCACATCACCAGGAAAGTTTCCTCTACACGCACTGGGACGAAATCTGCGACATCATGGCCGCCTACGACGTCAGCTTTAGCATCGGCGACGGCCTGCGCCCCGGCTCGATCGCCGACGCCAACGACGAGGCGCAATTCGCCGAACTCAAAGTGCAGGGCGAGTTGACAGAGCGCGCCTGGGCCAAAGGCGTTCAAGTGATGAACGAAGGCCCGGGCCACGTCCCCATGCACATGATCGAGGAAAACATGGCGAAGCAGCTTGAGTGGTGTCATGAAGCACCGTTCTACACGCTGGGACCGCTCACGACCGACATCGCGCCCGGGTACGACCACATCACCAGCGGCATCGGCGCGGCGATGATCGGTTGGTATGGCTGCGCGATGCTCTGTTATGTGACGCCCAAGGAACACCTCGGCCTGCCGAACAAGAAGGACGTGAAAGACGGCGTCATCGCCTACAAGATCGCCGCGCACGCCGCCGACCTCGCCAAAGGCCATCCCGGCGCGCAATATCGCGACAACGCATTGAGCAAGGCGCGCTTCGAATTCCGCTGGGAGGATCAATTCAACCTCAGCCTCGACCCCGTCACTGCGCGCGAATTTCACGACGAAACGCTGCCGCAGGAAGGCGCCAAGACCGCGCACTTCTGCTCCATGTGCGGCCCGCATTTTTGCTCCATGAAGATCACGGAGGACGTGCGGAAGTATGCCGCCGAACAAGGCATCGCCGAGGAAGAGGCACTGAAGAAGGGGATGGAAGCGAAGTCGAAGGAGTTCGTGGAAAAGGGCGCGGAGGTTTACGCGAAGGTGTGAGCCAAACACCGATTTGGTGTTCCGCTGTAAAGCAACAAACTCTACTGGTCCAAATATGCATAATCACAAAACAGCAGCAAATCTGTTGGAGGTTTTGGATTTGGGCTCTTCAATTGCGGAATTGGATAATTTGCTTCACACAGCCAGGGTTGAAACATCAGCTTTCAGCGATTTGCTTCAAGACAAGGTGGATTTAATTCCCGGAACAAAGGGTTCTGGGAAAAGCGCTCTGTTCAGAATATTCACCGACTTTCTTCCGGAGCATTTACTTCGGTCGCGGAAAGTTGTTGTTGCACACGGAGTGCAGAAACACGGCGATGACGTATTTCATGCATTTAAGGACCAGTTTGATCAATTGAGTGAGGATGAGTTTGTGAGTTTTTGGTGCATTTACTTGACGTCATTAGCTCATGAGCAGTTTGTCAAAGGAGAAATCTACCGCGAATTTCTCGCGGGAGCAGAGGAGGA
>DATEKZ010000211.1:0-8079 GCA_035277185.1 Verrucomicrobiia bacterium | reverse complement strand
CATCCGATTTTTGCCCTCCTTTTCCTCGTGAACAAAGGTATACTCCAACGCATTCGGTGAGGGGTCCCTATTGTTTGCAGAATCGAGCAGGTTAAGTCTCACGACGCTGTTTCTAATCGTGTACGGGTTGAAATCCTGATTGCGGGTTGAAACCCATAGCGGGTCTCCAGCCGGAAAAATCTCACGCGCCGTGTCTGACAGATAAATGAGTTCAAGCTTACTTCCCTGCGGGAGCTTATGGGCGGCGAACGATAGAACATCACCGCTCTCGGAGTTTGTCATGACAACCCAAGCCCAAGGGACCTCCCAAGGGACGGGAAAGTCATCGGATTTTCCCTGTTCGCGCAACTTCCAGTTCTTTCCGGGAATGGGGAGCTGTCCAAACATGGGGAGTTCCTGGCCGCTGGCGTGATAGTCTGTGCTGAGCCAGCCAACCAGAAAGATGAGTGCTGTCGACGGTGCTTTCATTCGCATAGTGCCTCAACATTTTAAGTCCGCTTCAGAAATGATGCCCGGTTTGGGATCATGGCATGACGGTAGTTTTTTCGTTCCTTTGCGTCGAGACGGATTTGCACAAGCAGGCAACCGCATACTGAAACGCGACGACACGATGAAACGCGACGACACGATCCGCAGCGAAAAGCTGGATCAGCTTGGGGAACAAACCTGGTTTTAAACAGCGTTAGAACTGCGCTGCGTGCGTTCCAGCCCCACCCCGGCCCTCTCCCTTTGGGGAGAAGGAGAATCGTTCGCCGCTTTTGGTTTGGGATCGGATCACTTCGAACGGTCGCAGTGCGGCGATGGCCAATGCTCACTGGCCTCTGTTCTCTCTGTTTGCTCCTGTTCCAACTGCATCGTTCCGCATCGAACTCCCCGGTCACATACCTGGATCCTGTCGTAATCCCTCTTCTCTTGACCTCCCCCAAGGCACAAAACGAGAAGCAAAACGAGTGGTCGTTTTGCTGTAATAATTATTACATGTTTTGTACTCAGTGAGCGGAGGGTTCGGTGGCGGTTCGGTGTAAAAGATGCGCACGTCAAGCAACCGGGCTGGCAACTGCAGGGCCTGTCTCGGTTTTCTGTAAACAATCCCGGGGCACTCTTGCGTCCCAGAACGAATCACGCTTTGAATCTCACGCACAATTTCGTCGCGCGACCCCGCGTGTTCTGGAAGAGTGCCGCTCATGAAACGCTTTTTTGGAATCGTTCCCGGAATCCATCGTCATGTCGCCTTCGGCCTGCTGCTTGCGACTTCCTTCGTCTCCGCCCGCGCCGAATTGCCGCCGTTGATTCCGCGCGACGTGCTGTTCGGCAACCCGGAACGCGTCAGCCCGCAACTGTCGCCCGACGGCAAACGGCTCGCCTGGATCGCGCCCAACACCAACAACGTCCTCCAGGTCTGGGTGAAGACGGTCGGCAATGACGACGACAAGGTGGTGACCGCCGACAAGAAACGCGGCATCCGCCAATATTTCTGGGCCGAGGACAGCCAGACCGTGATTTACATGCAGGACATCGACGGCGACGAGAACTGGCACGTTTATGGCGTCGATCTGATTCTGGGCAACATTCGCGACTACACGCCGTTTCAGGGAGTCCGCGCGCAAGTGACCGCCACCGATCCCAATTTTCCCGACGAGATGCTCCTGGAAATGAACCTGCGCGACCGACAGTTGTTCGACGTGTATCGGCTGCAACTGAAGACCGGCGGCCTCGTCCTCGACACGGAAAATCCGGGCGACGTGGCCGGGTGGGCGGCCGATCCGAAGTTTCGGGTTCGCGCGGCCCAAATTCAGACTCCGGACGGCGGCACCGAGATTCGCATCCGCGACGACGTGAAGTCGCCGTGGAAAAGCTGGATCAAGGTCGGCCCGGACGAGATTCTCGACTTCGTTGACTTCACCTCGGGCGGCAAATCGGCCTATTTGAAGTCATCGATCGGCACCGATACGGCCCGCATCGTGGAGAGGAACATCGCCGCCGGCGCGGAGAAGGTGGTTGCGTCCTCGGAAGAAGTGGATGCCGGAAATGTCCTGGTTCATCCGAAGAAGCACCTCGTGGAGGCCGTTTCGTTCGCGCCGGGCCGCGCGAAGTGGGCGGTGGTTGATCCGTCGGTGAAGGCTGACTTCGACGGCATTACCGGACTGCACGACGGCGATTTTTCCGTGGTGAACCGGGACGACAAGGATGCGACCTGGCTCGTCGCGTTCACGTCGGACCGTGGGCCGGTAAGATACTACGCCTGGGACCGCACGGCGAAGAAGGGAACATTCCTGTTCGTTCACCAGCCGAAACTGGAAGGCCTGAAACTCGCGCCGATGAAGCCGGTCGTCATCAAATCGCGCGACGGCTTGAATCTGAATTCCTATCTTACGCTGCCGGTCGGATTGCCCGCAAAAAACCTGCCGATGGTGTTGTTTGTTCACGGCGGACCGTGGGGACGCGACATGTGGGGCTACAACTCCTCCGCGCAATGGTTCGCCAACCGCGGTTACGCATGTCTCCAGGTGAATTTCAGGGGCTCGACCGGTTACGGAAAGAAATTCCTCAACGCAGGCAACCGGGAATGGGGCCTCAAGATGCACACCGACCTGATCGACGCCGTGGATTGGGCGATCAAGGAAGACTATGCCGATCCGAAGAAGGTCGCCATCATGGGCGGTTCTTACGGAGGCTACGCGACGCTCGCCGGGTTGACGTTTACGCCGGAGAAGTTCGCGTGTGGCGTGGACATTGTCGGTCCGTCGAACCTGAAAACGTTGATCAACTCGATCCCGCCCTATTGGAAGCCTGTCCGCTCGATGTTCGACGTTCGCATGGGCAACGTGGACGATCCCAAGGACGCCGATTTGATCAAGAACGCCTCGCCGCTCTTCAAAGCGGACAAGATCGTGCGTCCGCTGCTGATCGGCCAGGGCGCCAACGATCCCCGCGTCAAACAGGCCGAGTCCGAGCAAATCGTCGAGGCCATCGAGAAGAACCGCGGCAGCGTCACCTACGTGCTTTATCCGGACGAAGGCCACGGCTTTGCCCGGCCGGAAAACCGCATCGACTTCAATGCCCGCGCGGAAGCATTCCTGGCGAAATACATTGGCGGCCGCGCCGAACCGGTCGCGGGCGAGAAGTATCCGGGTTCGACGGCGGTCGTGAAGGTGATCGGGAAATGAGAGCGGCCACGTGGCGCATGATACCGCCACCGGGAGCGAATTTGGATCGGGGTGCGCCCGTCCTCGGGCTCAGGAACGTTCGTCCGCCCAGTGCGTGAGAACTTGCGGCATCCTCGTTTTCCTTGACGCTTTCTGCGCCCGAGGACGGGCGCACCCCGGGTTGGAGTCAAATGGGCCCGCCGGTCTGCGGTCGGCAGGATGTACGCTATGCGCTTCGTGAAGTAATTCGTGAACGAAAGGTCGATTATGAAAACTATGAACATCACCAGCAGCTTCGTCGTTGTCGCAGCCGCGCTGTTTTCCCTGTCGCCGGCATTCGCCGCGCCTCTGAGTTCGGCGTTCAGCTACAGCGGGCGCCTGGAGCAGAACGGCGCGCCGGCGAGCGGGCAGTACGATGTCGTTGCAGCCCTCTTTGACGACGAGACAGGCGGCGCTCAGATCGGCAACGCCGTGACCAACATCAGTGTGGTCGTCAGTAATGGGCTGCTGATGACGACCTTTGATTTCGGCACGGCGGCCTTCGACGGCTCCGGCCGGTGGCTGGAACTCTCCGTCCGGACCAACGGCGGACCGGCGCCCACCCTCCTGACCCCGTGCCAACCGATTCTAGCCGCGCCCTACGCGTTGCACGCCGCAAACGCGAACGAAGCGCTGACCGCGATCACCGCCGCCACCGTGGCGTCGAACGCTGTGGCGGGCGCGGCGATCCAGGACAACGCCGTCACCGCCCGGACGATCGCGCCGGGTCAGGTGGTCAGGACGTTGAATGGCCTCACCGACAATGTAACGTTGCTGGCCGGCGCAAATCTGACACTTTCGACGAATCAAAACCTGCTCACTCTTAGCAGCTCGTCCTGGGGTCTGGCGGGCAACTCCGGCACCATGGCAGGCACCCAGTTCCTGGGGACAACGGACCACCAGCCGCTGGAGCTCAAGGTCAACAACCTGCGCGCCCTCCGCATCGAGTCGAGCACGAACGGCAAGCTTGTCAACATCATCGCCGGCTGCCCGGACAACTCGGTGTCCGCCGAAATAACCGGTGCGACGATCGCCGGTGGCGGCGCGAACTTCGGCCCCGGCCTGGTGTGGCCTAACGAAGTTAAGGCGCTCTATGCCACAATCGGAGGAGGCGTCGCCAACTTCATCGGCACCAACGCGAGTTCAGCCGTCATCAGCGGCGGTTTTTCAAATCGCATCGGATTCTTTGACGCGGAGTCGGTCATCGCCGGCGGCAGCCTAAGCACCATCATGGACGATTCGTTCCGCTCCACGATCAGCGGCGGCTGGCAGCACACCATCGCGGAGAGCTGTTATCACTCGTCCATTGGTGGTGGTTGGAGCAACGTGGTCGCCGGGCATTCGTGCACCATCGGCGGGGGAGTTCAACACATCATCGGCGACGGTTCGCGCTTCTCGACCATCGGGGGCGGCGCCGGCAACGTGATTGGCGACGATTCGATCACCTGCACCATCGGGGGCGGCGGCGGCAACCTGATTGAAGCCGGATCCTGGAGATCCACCATCGCCGGTGGACGAACGAACGTCATCGGGCCCAATTCGCTTCACTCAACGATTGGCGGCGGCACGTCCAATGCCGTCCTGGCGAACGCGGAAGGCGGTGTCATTCCGGGCGGCGTGCTCAACGAGGTCGGCGGGGCGCACGGCTTTGCTGCGGGCCGCCGCGCGAAAGCGGGCCACGGTGGCGCCTTTGTCTGGTCCGACGCCACCGATGCAGATTTTGCTTCAAGCACAAACAACGAGTTTGCCGTACGCGCCACCGGCGGCGTGCGACTGGTGACGGGCGTGGATGCGAACGGCGCGCCAATGACCGGGGCGACTCTCGCTCCGGGCAGCGGTTCGTGGTCATCACTGAGCGATCGTAACGCCAAGGAGAATCTTGCGCCTGTGGACGGAGCGGAGGTTCTCCGCAAGCTGGTGGCGTTGCCGATTTCGTCGTGGAATTACCGGACCCAGAGTGAGGGCGTTCGCCACCTGGGTCCGTCGGCTCAGGATTTCAAAACCGCGTTCCAGTTGGGTGAAAGCGACATGGCGATTTCGGCTGTGGACGCCGACGGAGTTGCGCTGGCCGCGATTCAGGCGCTCGCCCGAAACTTTGAGCACGAGCTCAGGCGCAAAGACGAAGAGATTGCGTCGCTCAGGGAGGCCGTGGCCGGTCTCGAGAAGCGAATTCACCGTTCAAATGAGGAGTAGCCGCGCCAGAGTCTTCTCTCCCCTGGTCTCGCGCCGCCAACAAACGGCGTGTCACTGGTTCCGACCTCCCTCTGGTATGACTCTTGCGAATGGACAGGTATGAGTTGGTCGATGCGAAAAGGCATGGCGGCGATGGGACCTCGATGTGCGGAACCTCTCCAGAAACCGCCTGAGGGTGCAAGACGCAACAAAAGTTCGGGGCGTTTTCTCCTGGCTGCGGCTCTATTCTCACTGCTGATAACTCCGGCCAACGCGATCATCTTTTATTCGACCGGCGACCCGGCTCACAACACGACGGCCCCCGGCGGCAGCCTGACCAACAGCGGATGGCAATTCCAGGGCATTTGGGGAGGCTTTCTCGGCACGCCCATCGCGCCGAAGTATTTTATTGCGGCCGCGCACGTCGGCGGATCGGTCGGCACCCCACTCGTCCTGAACGGAGTCTCCTACACCACGACGGCGGTTTTTGACGACCCGGACACCGATCTGCGCCTCTGGCGCATTTGCGGCACCTTCCCGACGTTCGCACCGCTCTATACGAACACGAATGAGGTCGGGAAAAGTCTGATCGTTTTTGGCAGGGGCACCCAACGCGCGGGACCCGTCACTACGACGAATTTCCTGGGCAACATCAAAACCAACGGATGGTTGTGGGGCCCCTACGACGGCGCGCAACGTTGGGGAACAAACGTCGTTGCGAGCGTCGTCAACGGCGATGGCGTGCTCGGCGACGCCGGTATCGGCGAAGTGTTGCAAGCGACGTTCGACGCCAGCGGCGGCCCCAACGAATGTCATCTTTCGGTTGGTGACTCCTCCGGCGCCGTCTTCATCCAGGACGGTCCGCAGTGGAAACTCGCCGCCATCAACTATGCCGTGGATGGCCCTTACAACACGAGCGACACCGGCGCCGGCTTCGACGCTGCGATCTTCGACGCAGGGGGCCTCTATGAGAAGAATGCCGCAGGAACCTGGACGCTCACACCCGACTTGCCGGGCAACCAGGCGGGTTCATTTTACTCCACGCGTATTTCCTCGCGCATGAACTGGATCAACAGTGTGCTTTCGGCGCCAATCCCCCCCGACTCACAACCCGTGCTGCAATCTTCGACGACCGTGAACGGCACGTTCGCAGATCATACGAACGCCGTCGTGGACGACACGGCAAAAACGGTCACCCTCCCCCAGCCCGGCCAGTCGGAGTTCTATCGCCTCCGCTCCTGCTCCTCCCACCGGATTGCTTCAATCCGGGTTCAAGGCGGCAACGTGGTTCTGACGTACGAATAGCTGAAGGATTTTACATATTCTTTGGCGCAATTGTCTATTGTCGGAGAATGGACGCCGGAGTAGTTTAATCCGCGCAAAACCCCGTACGCGCATGATGCTATGCTGAAAGTCTCCGGCAACGGTTCGATCACCACCTGCGACGGTATCACCCGCCGCGACTTCCTTCAGGTTGGCGCGCTTGGCGCCATCGGCTTCAGCTTGTCCAACCTTGCGGCGTTGAAGGCCATGGGCGCGGTCAAAGGCGGCAACGACGAACGATCGGTGATCATGATCTTCAATCTCGGCGCGCCGAGCCAGCTCGACACCTTCGACATGAAACCGGACGCCCCGCGCGAAATCCGCGGGCCGTTCAAGCCAATCAGGACCAACAATCCGGACATTCAGGTCTCGGAGATTCTCCCGCTGCACGCAAAGCTCGCGGACAAGTTTTCGCTTGTCCGGACGTGCTATCACACCGCAGCGGCGGTGCACGACACCGGGCATCAAATGTTGCAGACGGGCCGGCTCTTCACCGGCGGCGTCAACACCCCTCATGCCGGTTGCGCGCTGGAGTACCTCGCGGGCCGGCGCAACGAGTTGCCCGCTCACGTCATTCTGCCCGAACCCATGGGGCCCACCGGCGGTAACCTCCCGCACGGCCAGGACGCCGGGTTCCTCGGCAAATCATTCGATCCGTTTGTGCTGAACGCCGATCCGTCACAAAAGGATTTCAGGGTGCCCGACCTGCTCCCGCCAAAGGAGATTGGCGAAGCGCGACTCAAGCGACGAAGGGAGCTGCGCGAGGTCGTGGATGAGACGGTGAAGAACTTTGAGGCCAGCCCGAGCGCGGATTTGATGGACTCGAGTTTCGCGGCGGCGTATCGCCTGATGACGAGCGAAAAAGCGCGCGAGGCTTTTGACCTGACAAAGGAACCGCAAAACGTCCGCGAGCGCTACGGTATGACGCGCTTCGGTCAATGCTGTCTGCTGGCCCGGCGTTTGACGGAGGCGGGCGTCCGCTTCGTCACCATCAACACGTTCATCACCGTCTTCGACGAAATCACCTGGGACATCCACGGCTCGAAACCGTTTACCTCGATTCAGGGAATGAAAGAGATCGTCGCGCCGATGTACGACCAGGGCTACAGCGCGTTGATCGAGGATTTGCACGAGCGCGGAATGCTGGACAACACGCTCGTCTGCAACCTCGCCGAGTTTGGTCGCACACCCAAGGTCAATCCGGCGGGTGGACGCGACCACTGGCCGCAGTGTTGGACCAGTTACTTCGCCGGCGGCGGCGTCAAAGGCGGCCGGGTGGTCGGCAAGAGCGACGAAATTGGCGCTTACCCCGTCGAACGCCCGGTCAAACCGTCCGAAGTGGTCGCGACCATCTACCACAGCCTCGGGCTGGACCTGACGACCGAACTGCCCGGGCCGA
>DATEKZ010000210.1:0-6745 GCA_035277185.1 Verrucomicrobiia bacterium | reverse complement strand
CCTTCAAACGCCTCCATCAGATCTTCATGGCGCGCATCACCGCCGAGCCTGTTTACGAGTTGAAGATGGCCTTTAGCCTGCACTCCCATCTCTGCGCCGAACATGTCGCCACACTTCGCAAACGGGTGGGCGAAATGCGCGAGCCACCGCTCGGTCTCGAAGCCATACCCGACCCGCATCTGGAAATCCTCTTCGACGAAATTCTCGCCGCGCCAACTACCGAGGAACTTGTGCTTGGCCTTTACGAGAAGGCGTTGCCCGCGCTTCAGGCCGCCCTGCGCCGCCACCTGGACGACACGAATCCGCTCGTCGATCAGCCATCGGTCCGGGTTTGTCGCTTCGCGCTGCTGGAACTGGACGACGTCCTGAAGTTTGGCGCTCAGACCGTCGCGAGCCTCGTGGACGACCGGGTCCATCAAACCGCCGCCCCTTGGCTGGCGTTGCTCGACGATTGCCTCGACGTCGCCGGCGCGCTGGACGGCACACAAACGGCCAGCGGCAAGACCATTTCCCGTCGCTACTCGGCCCGGCCCTACAAGTTCGACGGGCGCCCCAGGCGTGACGATCGTTTTCCCGACCCTTACAACATGGGAGTCAACGCCGAGGTCTTCTTGTATGACGACAAGTTTCCGCCCGAGCCGAAGACGCTGATGATGTTCTACAAACGGCTTCGCGAAGTGGACGTGCCGGAAATGATGGCCAGCATCATCGCGGAGACCCCCGACAAGCCGTGGGAATACTATCGAGACATGACCCGGCAGCTCTGGGACGAAGCGCGCCACGCGATGATGGGCGAGGTTGGATTCGTCAACCTCGGGATCGACTGGCCGAACAAAGTGATGGTGAACTTCACCTGGTCGCTGGCGTTGAACACGCAGCTCAAACCGATCGAACGCCACGCCGTGCTCTACTTCATCGAACAGGGCCTGATGCCGAAGAACGGCAAACGCTTCGAGTGGGAAGTCGGCCAGGCGTCGCACAATCCCCTTTCCGCCCTGTTCCAGGATTATGATTGGGCGGATGAAGTGCTGCACGCGCGAATCGGACGGGACTGGTATTTGAAGGAATTCGATGACGCGAAAACTGCGGTTCAGTACGGCGACAAATGTTGGTCGCGCGTGCTGATGGATTGGAACCAATGGCGCGTGGACGGCCTGACCCAACACCGCAACTGGTGGTCCGACGTTTATCGCGACGCGTGCCGCACGTGGGGCGTTGAGCCGGACCCGAACGTGTTGAACTACTCGACGACATACGAGCAGGTGCGGGCCGATCTGAAGACCATTTCGGCGTCCGGTTGAGGCTGTCCGGCGAGACGGGAGAGTCAGAATTCAAGAAAGGGGTGGTGGGCGCTGAGGGATTCGAACCCCCGACCTACTCGGTGTAAACGAGACGCGCTAGCCACTGCGCCAAGCGCCCTTTCCCGAACGTTACCTGCATCCCATTCCGCTTGGCAACGGGGAACATTTGACCTCTACTGCTCGCGCGCGAAACACACGCGCGCTGAAACATGGCCACCGCCGGCCCGAACCGACTCCTGATCAGTGACCTGATCTCCGCCGCGACCGTTGAACTGCGGCTGACCGGACGCCTGCGCGATGACGTGCTGAACGAACTGGTCGCAAAGATCCCCGAGATCGCCAAGAAGACGGAAGCGCGCCAGACCCTCCTCCGCGCGCTCCAGGAACGCGAACAACTTCACAGCACCGGGATCGGCGACGGCGTGGCCCTGCCTCACGCCCGCAACGCCCTCGTCGGGCTGGTCGAAAAGCCGGTCATCGTCTTTGGCCGGCACGAAAAGGGGATCGCCTACGGTTCCATTGACGCGCAGCCCGTCCGGCTTTTCTTTCTCCTCGTCACGACGACGGTTACGCAACACCTGCAAATCCTTGCCCGAATCAGCCGTCTCGTCCGCGATCCAACACTCCGCCAGAACCTGCTGGTGGCCGATCGCGTAGAAAACGTCCTCACCCTCATCCGCGAAGCCGAAGGCAGGATGTGATGCGTGATGCGTGACCCGGCCGCTCGAAAGAGCGGTCAAGGCCTCCGTTCGCCTTCAAGCCGTTTAACAGGTGACTTGTATGGGTCTTCCCCGCTCATTCCTCACGGAGCGAGAGGGACAGAATGCAGATGCCAGTCAAAGCTCAGTAGATCCGTCGCGAATCACGGATCACGCATCTCGTTTTTGAATCCCTGCTGTCGCAACGCTTCAAACAATACCAGCGCCGCACAGTTTGACAGGTTCAACGAACGCGATCGGAGGTTGAACATCGGGATGCGCAACCAGCGATCGCGATTTGCGTCGAGCAAGCGCCTCGGCAGACCGGCGGTTTCCCGCCCGAACACCAGATAGTCGTTTGGCGCATAACTCGCTTCCGTGTAAAGACGTGGGCCGTGTGACTCGATGAACCAGAGCCGCGCGCCCGGCGGAAGCTGCGCGTAAAACGCCGACCAGTCCGGCCAACGATGCCATTCGACGTGCTCCCAGTAGTCCATCCCCGCGCGTTTGAGCTGTTTGTCGTCCAGTTTAAAGCCAAACGGCTCGACCAAATGGAGCGACGTCTTCGTCGCCGCGCAGAGTCGCGCCACGTTGCCCGCGTTCGGCGGGATCTCAGGTTCGACGAGGACGATGTGCATTTAAGAAGCTCCAAGTTCCAACCACCAAGCTCCAGAGAATAACCAAGGTCCAAAGCCAACAACTCGCCGCGGGGATCGGCGCTTCTCGAGCGCCCGCATGCTCTGCCCTTGACGTTTGGAGCTTGGAGCTTCTCTGGTTATTGGAGCTTGGAGTTTGGACCTTTCCCATAGAATACTTTCCATAACACCAACCCGTGCGCCGGAGCCGTCATGCCGGCGGTGCGCCGGTCGCGTTGTTTGAGAATATGCCTGATGTCTTCGACGCCGATCTTCCCCTGCCCCGTTTGCACGAGCGTCCCCACAATGCCGCGACACATCTTGTAGAGAAAGCCGTCGCCTTCGATGAGGAAGGTGAGCAGCGGTCCGTGTTTTTTGATGTCGCACCGCACAAGGGTCCTCACGGTGGACTCCATTTCGTAATTCCGATTCGCCGCGAAGGATTTGAAATCGTGCCTTCCCAAAAACAGCGGCGCCGCCTTCCGCATCGCGGGCAAATCCAGCGGCTGCGGGACGTGCCACGCCTGAGTCCGCAACAGCGGATTCATCGCCCGGTGGTTCCAGACGGAGTAACGATATTGTTTGCCGGTGGCGTCGAACCGGGCGTGAAATGCCGCCGCGCAACGCGATGCCGACGTCACCCGAATGTCCTCGGGCAAATGCGCGTTGATGGCCAACGCCAGCTTCGCGACGGGCATCTTGAACTGTGCTTTCGGAATCTCAACGTGCGCCACCATGCCCAGCGCGTGCACGCCGGTGTCCGTGCGGCTGGAGCTGTGGACGCGGTTGAGGCCCGGAAACAGCCTGGCCAATGCCTCCTCGACTTTCTGCTGCACGCCAAGGCCGGTCTTCTGCACCTGCCAGCCCTCGTACTTCGTGCCGTCGTAGGCGATGACGAGCTTGAATTTGAGCAACCCCTTGGTCGCGGAGTGTTGGAGTGTTGGAGTGTTGGAGTGCCGGGTGTCCATCGCTCCGTCACTCCACCACTCCACCACTCCGACTGTCGAGATAGCTCTGCAAGAGAATCGCCGCGGCCATCTTGTCCACTTTTTCCTTCCGTTTCTCGCGCCGGACGCCGCCCTCGATCAGGAAGCGATTCGCTTGAACCGACGTCAATCGTTCGTCGAGTGTTTGCAGCGGAATGGGAACGGCCGTTTTCAACGCGGCTACAAAGTCCTGCACCTTGAGCGCGGCCGGCCCGTAGCTGCCATCCATGTTTCGCGGCATGCCGACCACGATCAGCTCCACCTGTTTCTCGCGGATCAACTCCTTCAATCGCGCCAGAAAGTCAGCGAACGGTTCGGCCAGGATGAACTCCAGCGGCTGCGCAATCATCTTCAGCTCGTCGCTCACCGCGACGCCGATGCGTTTAGTTCCGTGGTCGAGGGCAAGAATGCGCATTCAAACCTCTACGTCTCCGTTGAAAGTCGCGAATGGCGTGAAAAAGCGATCAGATGAACCATTCCAAATGACCGTCCGCAGACCTCCAACGCCATAAAGTTCGCCCCGATACAGGCGGCAAATAAATTCAGCTAAGCCCATCTGGAGTCTTTCACACTCATGGGCGCCAAATCTGACAACGATCAAATCGGAAACTGGGCAATCTTTGGTTTGGAATCCAAAGGAAATCTGGCTTGTCGTTGCCGCCGTGATGATTATCCCGCCGGGCTCCGGATACAGTCGATAGCCGTCCTGTGCTAACCAATCAAGGAATGCCGCATACTCCTGTCGCAAATCTTCCAGGTCCTTTTTGCTCAGTCGAATGTGTTTGGAAGCGGCGGGATTAAACACGTAAAGATCGCCTCCAAAACGTCCCGTGCCAAATCTGCTCACCAGCGCCTTGTACTCCGAAGGCAGTTTCACGCCTAACTCCGCCTCTACTTTAAGCCAGTGCTGTTCGGTCGGTCGTTCCTGATAATTGCAGTTGCCTGCCAGCTCTAGCGCCTGTTCCACAAACGAACTCATTCGGTGTTCATCCGTTCAAGTTACGAAGGACCTTCGCCGCCGCGTCCACGGTCTTCTCAATGTCCGCCTCACTATGCGCGACTGAAATGAAGCCGGCCTCGAACTGTGATGGCGCGAAGTAAACCCCTTCAGCCAGCATGCCGTGAAAGTATTTCTTGAACCGTTCGCGATCGCTGTGCATCGCGTCGGCAAGGTTGTGAACCGGTTTGTCCGTGAAGTAAGCGCAGAACATCGAACCGCAGCGATTGAACTGGACCGGCACGCCCGCTGACTTGGCGGCGTCGTTCATTCCTGTTTCGAGCTGCGCGCCGAGTTGTTCGAGGCGCTGGTAGCGGCCTTCGCTGGCAGAGGGGAAAAGGGGAAGAGGGGAAGAGGAGAAACCGACATCAGACGACGATTGCCCTTCTGCTCCTTTTCCCCTTTTCTTCTTTTCGACTGCACTTGGAGCCTCCTCACGTCGGCTGCTACGCAGTTCTTGAAGCGCCGCGATGCCCGCGGCCATCGCGAGCGGATTGCCGCTCAGCGTGCCGGCCTGATAAACCGGGCCGAGTGGTGCCAGACAATCCATGATCTCACCGCGGCCTCCGAACGCTCCAACCGGCAGACCGCCGCCGATGATTTTGCCGAAGCAGCTCAGGTCGGGCGTGATGCCGAACCGTCCCTGCGCCCCGGCCCAGGCCAGTCGAAAACCGGTCATGACTTCATCAAAGATGAGCAACGCTCCGTGCTCTCTGGTGATCTCGCGCACGGATTCAAGGTAGCCCGGTTTGGGCAGATACAATCCGGCGTTGCCCGGTACGGGTTCGAGGATGACCCCGGCGATCTGATCCTTGTTCGCCGCAAACGCCGCTTTGACGGCATCTGGGTCATTGAACGGAAGGACGATGGTGTGTTGTGTGAACGCTGCCGGCACACCGGCGCTGTCCGGATGCCCGAATGTCAACGCGCCCGACCCCGCTTTGACCAACAACGAGTCCGCGTGGCCGTGGTAACAGCCATCGAACTTGATGATTTTGTCGCGCTTCGTGAACCCGCGCGCGAGACGAATGGCGGACATGCAGGCCTCGGTGCCGGAGTTGCACATCCGCACCTTCTGGACGCTCGGCACCGCCGAGCAGATCAGCTTCGCCATCGTGACTTCAAACGGATTGGGAATGCCAAAGCTCGTTCCGTGCTCGGCTGCTTGCTGGACCGCCTTGATGATTCCCGGATGCGCGTGGCCGTGAATGGCCGGGCCCCACGTGCAGACATAGTCGATGTACTGGTTGCCGTCCACGTCCCAGACGTACGCCCCTTTGGCCTTGTTGACGAAGAACGGCTGCCCGCCCACGGCGCGGAACGCGCGAACCGGCGAGTTCACTCCGCCGGGAATGTATTTCAACGCCTCGGCAAACAATGCTTCGGATTCGGCTCGGGAGCTCATGGTTACTCCCGATACCGTTGCGCGATGGGAATGCGCCGGCCCACTCCAAACGCCTTGCTGGTCACCTTCAAACCGGGCGCGGCCTGACGGCGTTTGTATTCATTCAAATCAATCAGGCGTACGACCCGTTTCACCGTCGCTTCGTCGAACCCGGCGGCGATGATCTCCGAAGCCCCCTTGCCTTCCACCACGTAGGCTTCGAGAATCGCGTCCAGCACATCGTAGGGAGGCAACGAATCCTGGTCCGTCTGGTTCGGACGCAGCTCGGCCGACGGCGCCTTGGTGATGGATGCGTGCGGAATGATCTCCTTGTCGCGATTGATCCATTTGGCCAGCCGATAGACCATCGTCTTCGGCACGTCGCTGATGACCGCCAGGCCGCCACACATGTCGCCGTAAAGCGTGCAATAGCCCACGGCCAGTTCGCTTTTGTTCCCCGTGGTCAGCACCAGTGAACCGAACTTGTTCGAGAGCGCCATCAGCGTCTGGCCCCGCAACCGTGCCTGGATATTCTCTTCGGTCGTATCCTCCGCGTGTCCGGCGAATACCGGCTTGAGCTGTTGCTTGAGCGTTTCGAATGTCGGCTGAATGGAGACCACGTCGTACCGAATGCCCAATCGCTCCGCCAGCGCGCGGGCGTCGTCGAGGCTTCCCTGCGAGGAAAACTCCGATGGCAGCGCTACGCCGCGCACGTTGTCTGCGCCGAGGGCCGCGACCGCAAGG
>DATEKZ010000209.1:0-3217 GCA_035277185.1 Verrucomicrobiia bacterium | reverse complement strand
CATTCATACGGCTTCTCGAATCTCGTTCTGCCCTTGCTGCTGCACGGCATTCCGCTGATTCTGCTGAACTCGCCGCTGCCCGAGGCGGTGCGTCGAGAGGTGTTGAGCCGGGATGCCATGACGCTTCCGGCCGTGCCTGCCTTGTGGCGGGCGTGGCATGAAGCGGGCGTGATCGGCGCGGGGATTCGGCTGGCGATTTCCGCAGGGGCGCCGTTGCCACTGGCGTTGGAGGGGGCCGTGTTTGAATCCAGCGGCGTCAAGATCCACAATTTCTACGGCGCGAGCGAATGCGGAGGGATTGCGTACGACGCGACGGCTGTTCCCCGGGCGGACGGCGCCTGTGTTGGCGCGCCGCTGAAGAATGTTGACCTGTGTGTCAATGATGCCGGTTGTCTCGAGGTTCGTGGCCGCGCTGTGGGGCTGACCTACTGGCCGGAGTCGAGCGAAGCGCTGGCCGACGGATGTTACCGCACGAGCGACCTGGCGGAACTCAACGGAGGTCTGGTGTATTTGCGTGGCCGGGCCAGCGATCTGATCAATGTGGCGGGCCGGAAAGTGGCGCCGGAAACCGTTGAGCAGGCGTTGCGCAAGCATCCGCGCGTGGTCGATTGCCTGGTATTCGGCGCGCCCGGCGGCGGAGCCGAACGATTGGAGATCATCGTCGCCTGCGTGGCCGTGCGCTCGCAAACGGGCGCGGAAGAGCTGAGACAATTCCTGCTCCAACAACTTCCTTCCTGGCAGGTGCCGCGGGAATGGGTGTTCGTGGAGTCGCTGGAGGTCAACCAGCGCGGCAAGCTGTCGCGAAGCGAATGGCGGCGACGCTATGGCGAAAGACCACGCTGACCGGGCGTTAGCCCGGCCCACCGGCGTGTTGTGAGTAATCGGTTTGACTCAAGAGGTTGCCTGCGGCATAACGGCCTGGGTAACCCGAACCACTTCACTTCTATGCGCACTAAAGGATGCTTAACTCTGGAGGGCCTCTTCGCAGGCTTCACCGCAACCATGCTGGCAGTCTCCGGCACCGGCACCACTGCCCGTGCCCAGTCCGATGACTTCAACGACGGCAATGATGCGGGATGGCAAAAGCTGGATTTGACCGTGGTGGGACGACCCGCGACTTTCTCTTTTCCTGACGACGGAACTGGAGGCAAGGCGTACCGGATTCTGACTCCGGCGCCGCCGGTCCCGGATGGCGGCCCGGCACGCGCGTTCAGCTACCAGGCGCCCGATTACACCCGGTTTTCCGTGGCTGTCGATATCATCAACTGGGACCTGGCGGTCGATCACGCGTTTGGCATCCTGACGCGAGCGACCGGCATCGGCCTCGGATCGACCGATGGCTACGTCATGAACTACAATTCGGCCGACGGCGATTTGCAGATCAACGAAATCGCCGGAGAAAGCCCAACCACGATCGCCGAAGTGGCGGTTCCACTCGACCCGACGCGGAACCGTTACCGGTGGGTGTTCACGGGATACAACGACAACCTCGTGGGATACGTCTTCGCGCTTCCCGACACCAACAATCCTGTGGCGGCTGTCGTCGCTAACGAGTCTCAGCACACGAGCGGAAAGGCAGGCATTTTTGTTTTCAACCGCGAAAGTGCTGCGCTTTACACCGATCCAGCGTCCTACGCCGATGCCACCTTTGACAATTACTCGGCGAGCGCGCCGGCCGCCGGCTCATTGCGGGCAGCCATCGTGGAACTGGGTCCCCGGCCCAGGGAGGAAGTCCGCAGCATTCCGCCCACGGTGAAAGTTGCGATTCTGAACCGCGAAACGGACGTGAACGCCAGCAGTATTGCCCTTACCGTTGATGGCGCCGTTATCCCGAACGCGAATCTGACGATCACGCCCGAGGTCGTTATGCCCAATAATGCCGTTCCGTTTCCTGGTCTTACCGTCAGCTATCCGATCACGAATCTGGCGAATCTGGCCGGCACGCACACCAATCGCATCACGTTTCAAGACAACACGGGATTTGGGCAGACCAATGAATGGACGTTCACCTACGCGACCTTGCACGGCACGAACGCCGCGCCGCCGGGCTCGGGCCTGAACCCTGGCTTTGGCGTTCGGCTGGTTCAGGCCTCCGTCGTCACCGCCAACACTCTGGCTCGTGCCGAGCAACAGTTGGGAACCAATCCACCCCCTGACTACGCCGCGTTCACGACCAACGGCGTCGTCAGCGTGATCAATTATACCCAGAAGGACACCAACGGGCTCGGGTACGTGGAGGACGGGTATTTTGCCGGGGAGTTCAATTTTCCCGGTATCGATCCCACCGTTCAAACAGACCCAAACGACATGGCGATGGAAATCCTGGCGTATCTGGAGTTGCCGGCGGGAGTCCATGCGCTCGGCGTGAGAAGTGACGACGGTTTCAAACTGTCGTCGGGCGCGGGATTCGCAGACCCGAATGCGTTGGTGCTCGGCCAGATGACGAGCGGAACCTTTGACGGGACATTTGACTTCGTGGCGGAGCAGGCCGGGTTGTATCCGTTCCGCATGCTGTGGTACGAGCGAGGGGGTGGCGCTCACGTTGAGCTGTTTTCTGTCAATCGAACGACCGCAGAGAAGACACTGGTCAACGACCCTGGCACGCCATCGGCGATCAAGGCTTTCCGAGGGGTATCCGCGCCTGCGATTGTTCTGGAGTCAGCGGCCGCGTTGGTGACGGGGGGATTTGCGACGGAGAATGGCGCGACGGTTGACACCGTGGCAAAGACGGTCACGGTCGCGCGGTCGGGGAATCAACGATTCTACAGATTGCGCGGGCCGACGGCGCTGTCGATCAGAACGACTCAAATCAGCGGCGGCAACGTGGTTTTGACCTACGAATAGCCCGTCAGCCGCTGGCGACTCGCGGTGTTTTAGTGGCTGGTCGCGGAGTTGAGGTGTAACGTTTTGCCGGGCCGGGCATCGGTGTGCCGGTCCTCCTTCACCACCACAACACCATTCACCAGCACCGCGGCAAACCCCGTCGCGTAGTGATGGGGATCGTTGAAAGTCGCTTCCTCCCGCACTCTCGCAGGGTCGAACACGACCATGTCCGCCCAGGCCCCTTCGCGAAGCAGGCCGCGGTCCTTGATGCCGAACGTCGTGGCGGGCAGCGACGTCATCCTGCGAACGGCTTCCTCCAGGCGCAGCACCTTCAGCTCGCGGACGTAGCGCGACAGCACGCGCGCGTTGTTGCCGTAACCGCGAGGGTGGGGGA
>DATEKZ010000208.1:0-2811 GCA_035277185.1 Verrucomicrobiia bacterium | reverse complement strand
TCGCCATTCTCGACGGCACACCCGGGACAGGAGCCGGAAAGACCGCCCAAAATGAATCCGCCATCGGGCAGTTCGTGAACTTGAAAGAAGAACTCCCACAAACCGCCGCCAAAAGTGCGTTCCCAAAGCTTGTTGCCTTGCGCGTCCAAGCGAATCACCCATCCATCCTCCCAGCCAAGATGCGGACTGGTCTTGTTGCCGCTCGGGCCCGACGCCGACCAACCCGCAACGATGAATCCGCCGTCCGCCGTTTGTTTGACGCTCAAGGCATTTTCGTTCTCGTTGCCTCCGAACGCCCGCTCCCAGACTTTTTGGCCGCTGGCGTTCAGCCGAATCAACCATACGTCCGCGTTAAAACTCCCGCCGACATGGGGACTTGTTTTGTTGCCGTTCGTGGGCGAATAGGACAAGCCGCCGAGGATGTAGCCGCCGTCAGTGGTCGGTTCGAGGCTGTAAAGGTAATCGTAGTCGGAACCACCGAAGCTGTGTTGCCACTGAATGGGCGGCGGACAGATGATCCGGTTGGATTTCAGTTTACTGATCAGGAAGCCGTCGCTTTCGATCACCGCGCCCCCTGGGGTCAGTCGGGCGCCGTAAACATCAAAGTGATTATAGGCGGTATAATCTTCCGGCGGCGCGGTGCGCGCGTCCTGCCACACGGCCAGGAACTGCTGGCCGTTAAAAGCCAGCGCAGAATAGCCCTGGTCTTGCGGCGCAGCACAGATGGAAACGACGGGTGAAACTTCGCCGCTGGCATTCACTCGGGCGCCTCGAATGTCCGACAGAAACCTGAAATTCCCGCCGTTGGTGTAGATGGCGCCCGCCTCCCAAACGACGAACACGTCCGAGCCGTTGGCTGCCGCCGTCGGCTGATACTGCATATAGGTCGTCGGCTGCAGATGACTTCCGATGGTTTGGTTGGTGTTGGCCGCAATGAGCACGGTGCTTTGCGGTTGACCCTCCGGCGTGATCCGCGTGCCGAAAACGTCCATGACGTGGGTATCGGTTCCGATCTGCCGGCTGGCCACCGAGGTCAGGAAGTAACTGTTGCCGGCGGCGGCCAGACCATGGATCCAGGTCTCGCCCCGGTTGACGAACATTTGCGGCGACGAGACAACGCCATTGCGACTGACGCGTGCGCCTGCCACCCCATTGCCCCCCAGATTCCACGCCACGAGCCAGTCCTCACCCAGGCTGGCAACGATTGCCGGATAACCGCTGCCGGCACCCGATTGGTGGAGGATCAGTTCCTGCGAGTCGCGCACCACTCCCGTCGGCGTGACTCGCACACCGAGCAGGGTGGTCCCGCGATGACCGTTGTGTTCCCAGGCATAAGCGGCAACAAGATACTCCGTGCCATTGAACGCCACGGTCGGTTGAAAGACCACCTCGCCTTGCGTCATTTTGAACGCGCCCGAATCCAGCACCGCACCGCCGGGGCTGATCCGGGCACCATAAAGTTCAAGCGAATAGCCATCGGCCCCGTTATGCCGGCTGTCCGACCACACGACCAGGTAGTTCGTTCCGTCGGAGGCCACGGCGGGATACCATTGAGAGTCCGGCGCGGTGCAAATGGGAATGCCCTCCGGATCGAGCACTTGTCCCGTTGCTGAAACGCGCGCTCCATAGATGTCGTACGTGGAACGATCGTTTCGCTTATCAGCCCACACCACAAGGTATCCGTCGCCGTTGGACGCCACGGCCGGATTTTCCTGATCATTGGGCGCCGACAGTGACAGAGATCCGGCTCCCAAAGTGGGCTGGAAAACCAGAAGCCACGCGCTGAAGAGGAATGTGACTGCCGAACATCCTGCAGAACGGCAGGCCAATTTATCCTGAATGACACTGCTGAAAACGATGCGCATCGCGTTTACTCCCTGTGGTACTCTTCCTCCGGGGTCACCTGTGAAGAATACACAAACGACCGCGAATAACAAGCAGGTTTGTTCGGCGGTCCGTAGTCCCTCCGAGGCTGCAAGTCTCTCGGCACTCGCGTCTCGACCAGAAAAACGTGTTCCCAACGATGCGCCTTCCGGTTAGTCTGGCCGGCATGGAACCGCTGCTCAAATTGCTGCGCGACAATGCCTCCCTTTCACCGGTCCAACTCTCGAAAATGCTGAATCTCTCCGAAGCCGAAGTGGCTTCCCGGATCAAGTCCTACGAGGAAGAGCGCGTCATTCTCGGTTACCACACGGTCCTGAATGAAGAAAAACTCGGCCTGGACATCGTCCGGGCGGTCATCGAGGTGAAAATCACGCCGGAACGCGGCGGCGGGTTCGACCGCCTGGCGGAGCGCATCGCCAAATACGCCGAAGTCCATTCCTGCTATCTGATGTCCGGCGCGTATGACCTGCTGGTCATCGTCGAGGGCAGGAGCCTGCGCGAAGTGGCGACGTTCGTTTCCGAGAAACTCGCGACCGTTCAAGGAGTGCTCTCGACCGCGACGCACTTCATGCTGAAGCCGTACAAAGACCAGGGCGTGTTAATGACGCACGAAAGGAATGAAGAACGGCTGGCAGTGACGCCGTAACGGCCGCGTTACTTGCGCGATTTGGAGCGAAGACGGACAGGAATGCGGTTGGGATGATCTCGCCCATGAATCCAGTCCAACGCGTCCGAAGCTTCCTCTCGCACATACCACGCGCCCGGACACAAGGCTCGATCGAAACGTTTCAAGCGCGAAAGGCCTTTGATCGCTCGCTTTGATCCGCCCATCCCGCCCAGGGCAAAGCAGCACCAAAACCGAACTGTTGGAGAGGGGTCCGATAGTCCGCTAATTAACACGTTCTCGGCGGTCCGAAAGCGACGGAG
>DATEKZ010000207.1:0-16454 GCA_035277185.1 Verrucomicrobiia bacterium | reverse complement strand
GGGTCATGGTGACAGCCGAAGGGCTAACAGAACTCTTTGGCGCACGCCAGCCGGGAGCGCATCCCAAAATTTTGCAGCCGCCCGGATATTCGGCCGGTGCCTTCCCCCTCACCCCGCCCTCTCCCTCGGGGAGAGGGAGCGACGAGGCCCGGCATTCTGCTTGCGAGCGTCCTGGGTTCTCGAACGCCGCTCCGGCTGTTCCCTCTCCCTGGAGAGGGTGAGGGTGGGCGGAAAGCAACCCACCGCGCGAACATGGCGGTGAAGCCGATTGCCTACTGAGGAACGACTTTGACCTCCCCTTTTGTCGCATCGTAAACGATCTTCGTGCCGTAGGGCGCTTCCGGAAGTTTCGTGAGATACTTCTCCGTCACCAGTTCGTTCAGGTCCTTCGGATAACGACCTTCCGACACCTGGAAGAGCTGGATCGCCTTGTTCAGCGATGCGGTATCGATGGTTTTCTCGGATGATTTCTTGGCCTTCGCAAGGGCACCGAGGTAATCCACCGGCGCCGTGACGGGGTTGCCGCTGGCGGCCGGGGCGTTCGTGGATTTTGCGGGGGTGGAACCTTGATCTTTCTGTCCGCAGCCGCCCAGGGCCAGCGCCGAGACAATGACTGCAATGAACGATGTTTTCATGGATTAACAATATCAGTTGCCTTGAAACAACGGAACCAAAAGGAAAGAGGCCGAGCCACATCTGAGCGGCCCGGCCCTGTCCTATTCCAGCTTAATGGACGTCCTGCTTAACTTATTTCGGCGCTGCGGGAGGCTTGTTCGTGTCCGGGGGCGAAGACATATCTCCGCTGTCCCCGCAACCCACGAACACGGTCGCGCTGATTAACGCCAGAAACAGATAAGTTAGAATCTTTTTCATGGCGCAAAGTCTAACGGCCTCCGGAAGGACGCCAAGCACAATTTTCCGCCGTATTTTTTCGCCTTAATTTCCGTCCCCGGCGAGGATCCGGCGTGCCAGGTCCCGCGCGCGCTCGACCAACCCACGGTCCGATGCCAGGTCCCCGAAACGCAACGGCGGCAGGCCGCTCTGTTCGCGGCCCAGCAGTTCGCCGGGACCGCGCAGCCTCAGGTCCTCTTCCGCAATACGAAACCCGTCTGTCGTTTCCTCCAGCACTTTCAGGCGTTGCTTCGCTTCGTCAGTCTTGAGGTCAGCCGCAAGAATGCAGTGCGACTCGTGTGCGCCGCGGCCAATCCGGCCGCGCAATTGGTGCAACTGCGCCAATCCGAACTGCTCCGCGTTCTCAATCAACATCACCGTGGCGTTTGGCACATCGACGCCGACTTCGATCACCGACGTCGCGACGAGCACGCGAATGCGGTTGGCGCGAAAGGCGTTCATCACGTCCTCCTTCTCCTCACCTTTGAGCCGTCCGTGCAGCAAGCCCACCGGGTAGGGAGCCAGTTCCGTCCGCAGTCTTTCGCACTCCCGAATAACGGCTTTGAGTTCGCTTTTGTCTGACTCCTCGACTCGCGGATAGACCACGTAGGCTTGCCGGCCTTCCTTCAGTTTCCCGCGCATGAACTCGAATACCTTCGGCAGTTTATCGGCATCGCGGACGAAAGTCTTGATCCGCCCCCGGCCGCCGGGCTTTTCATCGATCGCGGAAATGTCGAGATCGCCATAAAGCGTCAGTCCCAGCGTGCGCGGAATGGGCGTTGCCGTCATGACGAGCAAATGCGGGTAGTTTCCTTTGCGGACGAGTCTCTCCCGTTGCGCGACGCCGAATTTGTGCTGCTCGTCGATGATGACCAGGCCGAGGTTGTCCGGGGCAAAGCCGGATTCGATGAGCGCGTGGGTGCCGATGAAAATGGATGGGGGTTGAGGGTTGAGGGTTGAGAGTATGGACGATTGCCGCCCTGGAACCTTGGACTTTGGACCTTGGACTTCAGGAGTTTTCCTGCTTCCCGTTCTCAATTGAACATGAACGCCCAGCGGTTCGAACCAGCCGGTGAAGGTCTGGAAATGCTGTTCGGCCAGGATCTCGGTCGGCGCCATCAACGCGACGTTATAGCCGCTCTCCAGGGCCATCAGGGCCGAGCACGCCGCGACGACCGTTTTCCCGGCGCCGACATCGCCTTGCAGCAACCGCCGCATCGGCTGCGTGCCTCCCATATCCTGACGGATTTCCCGCAGCACTTTGGTCTGCGCTTCGGTGAGCTTGAATCCGAGTTGATTGAGAAATGGCCGGATCAGCCGGTTATCGCCGGCGCAGGGCAAGGCTCGCGCGCTGGCCTGAAGCCGTTTGCGACGCCGCTGAATCTCGACCTGGAGCTCGAGAAACTCGTCGAGCGCCAGCCTCTGCCGGGCGATTTCGGTGTCCGGCATCTCTTCCGGAAAGTGCAGCATCCGAATCGCATTGGCCCGCGTCGGCAGATCCGGCAGCGGAAGCTGCGGCCAGAATTCCAGGATCTGCGCCTCGCATTGCCCCAGCGCCCGCCAGATCAGCGAGCGCAGCCAGCGTTGCGGCAATCCCTCGGTCAATGGATAGACCGGCACGACGCGGTTCAGGTGGACGTGGTTTTCTTCGGCGGCCTCGACCACTTCGGTTTCGGGATGATCGATGGCGCGCGGTTTGAGCGAGTCCAGTCTGCCGTACACGAAGACCTCGTCCCCCTGGTGAAAGTATTTCTCCATGAACGGCAGGTTCCACCACCGGCAATGCAACCGGGCGGTCCCGTCATCCAGAATAAACTCGAACATCGATTTCGTGCCGCGGCGCCAGCGTTTGAGGCCGAGGGCGACGATGCGCCCGCGCGTGGTCGCGGACTCGCCGGGTTGCAGATCGGCAATGGACCGGAAATGCCGGCGATCCTCATGACGCCGCGGCCGATGCAGCAGAAGACCGCCGATGGTCTGAATCTTCAATCGCGCCAACTGGGCCGCCCGGTCCGAGCCGACGCCGCGCAATGCGGTGACGGGCGCATCGAGCGAGGTTGGCGCGGCGGCCGGCATGGCGATGGTTATAGGCCGCAACCTGAGAAGGCCAAAGCGGAAAGTTGCGGCATCCAACTTTGAACTTTGAACTTTGAACTTTGAACCTAAGCTGAACCGCGATGGCTGAAGAATCCGAATCCGCACTCGACCACCTCTGGAAGGAGTACGGTGAGGTGTTCCGCGATTTTGACGATCTGACGCTGGCGCGCTGGATGGCCCAGACGCTGGGGCAATTGAAAGGGCGTGCCTGGCGTCTCTCCCATCCTCTCCTCGGCGCGTATCGGCTCGCCGCCCAACTCGCTCACGACCGCCAGATCTGGTTGAAGCGCCTGGCCTCCCCTCCCGCCGCGTACGTCGAGGCAACCTGCTGCCGCGCCCCGTTGTTGCCGTTGTTGACACGCGATGTTGTGGAATCCGGCCTGGTCTGCCAGCACTGTTCGGAAACGGCCATCGCGTTTGACGAGATTCCCGCCGAGGCCCAACCCCTCATCAAAAACTGGGCCGACGAATACGGACCGGTCCACGGCGTTGCGCATTGGGAGGACCGCCAGCGGAAAAGCGCCGGCAGTTACGACCGGGCCTTCGAAAACGCGGCCAAACAGGCCGAAGGGTTGCTGGCGCGCGTAGGCACTCGCATCGCGCCCAAACTGCTCGATTTCTATCCCGCTGTCGTTTGGGAGGATCAGGACGAATGTCTGGAAGTCCGGCCGGAGGATATCCCGCTGGCACGCTCTGAATCCTGATCCGTTGGGTCCCGTTGGGTCCCCTGGAAACGGCGAATTAACTTGCCGTTGACCCGGACACGTCGAGAATAATTGCCCCTGGGTTTGTAGTGGATGAGATTGGGATCGGGCATCTTGACCCAATCAGAGTCTGCTTGGGTTTGCGCAGGGCGAGAAACCATACTCTGCAGCCAGTTTAGCTCAGTGGTAGAGCAACGGTTTTGTAAACCGTCGGTCGTCGGTTCGAATCCGACAACTGGCTCCACTCTCTCATTACTTTTCGACTACTGCTTGACTACTTGCCCACTGCTCGCTTGACAAGTTTCTGCATTGAGAATGATTGGATGTGGACGGAAGAATCGAGGGCGTAACTACTATCCTGAAGTTGCCAAAATTATCCGGGTCGAAACGCTGCAGCCGGGACGTGTAGTAAATGTGGCCGAAGGGTTGGCCACTGTAGAAGTAAGCTCAACGCAAATTATCACGATTGCGCCTGCGAATGGTGTTCGCGATGTGTTTGTCTGCATTCGCGGCGAAGATGTAATTCTACAACGCAATGCGGTAAGATCTTTCCTCCCTCGCCTTCACTGCGGACGTTCAATGTTCGTTTGCGATTGGGTTCAGGAATGGATTCAATTCCGCCCAAGCCTGCATCACGTCGCGCAACGATTCGAGATAGGTCAATTGCACATAGGCCCAATCTCGGCGCATGGGCAGGACTTCGCCCAGGCCGATGTCGCCGGCTGAATACCGGGCTTCGGCGGCTTTCAACACGGTGTCGGCGCGCGGGAGGATTTCAGCTTTCAATGCACGGCTTCTGGCGAGGGCTGTGGTCAGTTCCGCATGAGCCTCGCGCAGGCGCACGCTGAGGCCAAACTGGGTCGAGCGGGCGCGAGCCTCGGCGGCAGTGGCTTCGGCGCGGGCTTGGCGCACTCGACCTTGATTGCGGTTGAACAAAGGCAGCGGAATGCTGAGGCCGATGTCGAACGTGTTTTCCTTTTGCGCTTCGAGCCGGTGGTAGAGCGCCTCCACTTTCACGTCGGGAATCCGCTCCGCTTTGGCCAGATCAACACGGGCATTGCTGGCGCGCAAGCTCGCTTCGGCCTGGAGCGCTTCCGGTTGCGCCGAGAGGTTCGTAGCGACCGATTCCAAAGTCGGAATTTCAAAAGTCGCGTCCAGATTTCCGACGAGCGATTTCACGCTCAAGCCGGTGTCGCCAATGGCGGCAGCCAGGGCGACCATGCCTTTCTCGCGCAGGGTTCGACTACGCAGGAGTTCCACTTTGGCACGGGCTAGTTCCATTTCGACACGCGCGAGATCTTCAGGCACGGCGTCACCGGCATCCACTCGCGCCCTGGTAGTGGCGACGCCTTTCTCGAAACCTTGTGCAATCCGGCCCTGTGCCTGGAACGCGTGCTCTTGATACAGAGCAGTGGCGAACGCGCTGTGAACCCGCTTGCGAAGGTCACGGCGCGTGACTTCAAGTCCACGTGCACGAACCTCGCGTTCGAGCAGTTCCGCCTCGCGTGCTTTGCCCAGGCGTCCACCGAGCGGAATCGGTTGCGCGATACCAGCGACGTATTCGCGCTGGTTCGATGCGCTGCTACTGAGCGGGAGTTGCTGCGCGCCGACGATGGCTTCGGGATTGGGAAACGCGCCGGCTTGTTGGGCGCGACCGGCTGCTGCTTCTACCAGAGCATGTGCTTCGGCTAGTTGCGGCTGCAGGCGTTCGGCCATTTCGAGTGCTTGATCGAGCGTCAGCGACTCAAGCTCGTTGGTCGCACCGCGTGCAAATGGCGAAATTGTGAAAGTCAGGAGCAGAGACAGGAGAGTGGGAGTCTTCATAAACCGATTCCTCATGGGTTGACACCAAACTTTTTCAGGACAAAGACCATCGCCCGTAGCAGACGAGCATCAGGGCGGTTGCCAGCGCGAAGCTCAGATAGAAATTGAGCTTAAGCTTCAACAGCGGCGGGAGGGCGAGAAAGAATACGAGCGACGGAAGCACGAGCCAAAAGATACTCGTCGAAAGCGCGGCGATTTTCCCGGCGTCCCTGGTATCGAAGTAGAGCCAAATCATCGCCAGAAACGAAACCAGAGGCAGTGACGCCAGCAGCCCGCCGAAGAAAGTGTTGCGCTTCGAGATTTCGGATACGGCGACAATCAGCCCGGCCGTGAGCACAACTTTGATGAGGTATTGGGTCATGGATGGACTCTCGGTTGGGGTTCGACCGATCGTCCGAAGCGCAGGTAAAGCGCCGGAACGATAATCATGTTTAGTAGCATTGAAGTCAGCAGGCCAAACAGAATTACGATGGCCATTGGCGTTTGAATTTCGTTGCCTGGCTTGCCGCCGCCGAGCGCCAGGGGTATGAGCGCCAGTCCAGCGGCGAGTGCCGTCATCAGAATCGGCACGAGCCTTTCCATCGCGCCTCGCCGGACGGCTTCACGGAAGTCCGTCACGCCTTCGTGTTCCTGCAAATGCCGGATGTGCGAGACGAGCATGATGCCGTTCCGCGTGGCAATGCCGAAGACGGTGATGAATCCGATGAGCGAGGCCACGCTGAGGACACCGCCGCTCACAAAAACACCGGCCACGCCACCGATGAGCGCCAGCGGCAGATTGAGCATAATGAGCGCGGCGTCGCGCGCGGAACGGAAGGCAAGGTGAAGCAGGAAACCAATTCCGATGACGACGCCCAGGCCCACGAGCGTGAGTGTCCGGCCGGCTTCGGCAGCGCTCTCGAACTGGCCGCTGTATTCGACGCGATAGCCTGGCGCGCCGGCGAGAATTGGCGTGACGAGCTTTTGAATGTCGTGAACGACGCCGGTCACGTCGCGTTCGCCGACGTTGCATTGCACGACGATCTTCCGTTCAACCTGTTCGCGCAGGATTTGGTTTGGCCCGGTGTCCTTCTGGATTTGCGCGAGCGAATACAGCGGCACTTTCGCGCCCGAAGGTGTGTCCACGAGCACGTCACCGAGGGTATCGAGCCGCCAGTTGGCAACAGATCCCGTGGCGGATGACCCGTCTGCGTGCCCCTCGCCTTCATCCAACCGCACGACTAGGTCGTAGGCGGCCAGACCTTCGAGCACGCGTGACGCTTTCACGCCTTGAAGTGCCGCTTCCAACGTGCGGGCCACATCGCGGATCGTCAGTCCATGACGCGCGATGGCTACGCGGTCGAACTTGACCTTGAGCACCGGCACTTCGGTCTGCGTTTCCACGGACAAATCCACCACGCCCGCCACACCCTGCATCGCCTGCCGCGCTTTCTCGGCGAGCGCGCGAAGTTGATAGAGATCGTTGCCGAAAATCTTCACCGCGATGTTCGCTCGTGTGCCCGAGAGCATGTGGTCGATGCGGTGAGAGATGGGCTGGCCGATGGTGATGTTCATGCCCGGCACTTGCGAGAAGGCCGCCCGAAGCGCTTCCAAGAATTCCCGCTTGTTCCGGTCTTCCATTTTGATGGACACATCCAGTTCTGCCGCCTCGACGCCTTGCGCGTGCTCATCAAGTTCAGCCCTGCCCGTGCGGCGCGCGACCGAAACGACTTCGGGGAAACTCGACAATGTCTGCTCAACGACACGTCCCAGCGCATCGGATTCCGCGAGCGAAGTGCCCGGCAACGTCACGGCGCTGATGGTGAGTGAGCCTTCGTTGAACTCCGGCAGGAACGCGCGCCCCATGAACGTCGTGGCCACGAGACAGACGGCCAGCAATCCCACCGCAGGCAGCGTGACCCGTGATGGATGGTTCAGGGCGGCGTTGAGCAGGGGATTAAAGCGGGCTTTCAGCCACAGCACGAACTTCGGCTCGTGCTCGGTTCGCACCGCTTTGCTTTCAGGCAGCAGAAAATAGCAAAGCACCGGCGTGACGGTGAGCGCAACCAGCAACGATGCCATGATCGCAACCAGATACGCGACGCCCAACGGCTGGAGCAGGCGGCCTTCGACGCCGGCGAGGAAGAAAATCGGCACGAAGACCAGCGCGATGATGAGCGTGGCGAAGACAATGGAACTCTGGATTTCGACGCTGGCGGCGAGCACTACCGCCAACGGGGAACGACGCTGACCTTCCGGCTTGTGACGGTTCACGCGCAAGCGCCGGAAGACGTTCTCCACGTCAATCACCGCGTCGTCCACCAACGCGCCGATGGCGATGGCCATGCCGCCGAGCGTCATCGTGTTGATCGTCGCGCCAAACCACTTGAGCGTGAGCACGGCGGTCACCAGCGAGAGCGGAATGGCCGTGAGGGTGATGAGCGTAGCCCGGACGTTTCCGAGAAAGAGCAGCACCACGACGGTGACGAGAAGAACGCCTTCGAGCAAGGCGCGTTGAACGTTATGCACCGAAACGGAGATGAAATCGGCTTGGCGGAAAATGTCGGTCTTGAGCTTCATGCCGGCAGGAAGTTTCCCGGTGATATCGGCCAGCACGGCGTCGAGGTGTTTGGTGAGTTCGAGCGTGTTTGCTCCGGGCTGCTTCTGAATTCCAAGGATGACGGCAGGCTTGCCCATCGCAGAGCCTTCGCCGCGCTTGAGCGCTTCGCCGACTTTGACTTCGCCTAGGTCGGCCACGCGCGTCGGCACTCCATCGCGGGCGGCGACAACGGTGTCCGCGATGTCGCCGAGCGTGCGGACACGGCCGACGCCGGTTATGAGCCATTCCGCTCCGCGCTCATTGATGATGCCAGCGGAGACATTCTCGTTGCCTTCTTCGAGCGCGCGGACGACCTCGTTCAACGTGACGCCGTGCGCCAGCAACGCAGCCGGAGTGACAACGACGTGAAACTGCTTTTCGCCGCCGCCGATGGGCGTGACTTGCGAGACTCCCGACACGGCAAGCAATCGGCGGCGAATGACTGTTTCCCCGTAACTGCGCAATTCAACGGGCGTGTGTTGCTCCGATGTGAGGGCCAGGAAAAGGATTTCGCCCATGATGGACGATTGCGGTGCCAGAACGGGGCGCTCAACTTCGGGCGGCAAATCACCGGCGATGGTGCTGATCTTCTCACTGACAATCTGGCGCGCGTTGCGAATGTCCGTGCCCCACTCGAATTCGACCCACACCACCGAAATCCCAACCGCCGTGGCCGAGCGCACGCGGCGCACGCCTGACGCGCCGTTCACTGCTGTCTCAACGGGGAATGTGATTTGCGTCTCGACTTCCGTCGGCGACATGCCGTGAGCTTCGGTGATGACGGTGACGGTTGGCGCGGTGAGGTCGGGAAACACGTCCACCGGCATCCGTGTAGCGGTGCGAATGCCGAAGAAGGTGAGCAGCAGTGCCGCGACCAGCACCAGCACGCGATTACCGAGCGCCCAGTTGATAAGCTTGTTGATCATCGAGGCTGAACCTGGATTCGTCGCCGGCACTCGGCATAAAGCGCGTCATAAACGATGAATTCGCGCTCAAGGATTTCGCCATCGCTCAAACCGAGCGCGCCGAAGCCGAATGCCACCCAGCGCAAACCTTCGCCCGCCGGATGAGGATTCGACGGGTGCGAATCCGCGGCACGAACGATTTCTCCGAGCAGCGCCAGCGCCAGCGCCGCGTCTGCGAGATTGAATTTCTTGAGGATGGAGTTGAACGAAACGTCTTCACCGTGATGGCCCAGTTCACAACCCTCGATGTCAAACGGCGTTGCTCCAAGCTCGCGCGCCCTGGCGGACACTTGCTCAGCAGGCACAAAGATGAATTCCGCTTGCGAGTCGATAAAGTTCCTGATGAGCCACGGACAGGCCACGCGGTCCACCTTTACCTTCTCACGGGTGATCCATTTCATTGCAGTTCACTCCTTTCGCTGGCGCCAAGGCGCGTCGAACTCCCACTTCAAACCGGCGTAAACGCGCAAGTCCGGACCACCCCGGTTGCCTTCACGCATGCTTTTGCCAACCGCAGCGTGGATGGTGAAGTTTTCCAGCAGCTTCTGCTTGAAACCAATGTTTGCGGCCAGGCGATTCGGACCGCCCGGCTCCTCGCGGCTGACGAAGTAGAGTTCAGAGAGCAGCTTCGTTCGCCGGGCAACCTGATATTCCTGTCCGAACGTCAGCAGCCAGACGTTCTCGGCGCTTTGACGAACTCCGCCGAATTCCGGGTCGGTGATGAAGGTATAGCCAACGTTTCCAATCGCCGTGAACCAGCCCCAGGTCTTTTGTCCGCGCAGGCGTAGATCGTAATCAAACTCACCGCTGCCGAGTCCGCGTGATTCATCGCCGGTTGGCAGTTTCAATTCGAACGAGCCGGCGATGCCCGGCCGTTGCGCGGTCTCGCGGAGAAACACATATTTCGTCCCCACCACGGCGTCATTGATGCCGTAATGGTGTTCTCTGCTCAGGCCGGCAATTTCGAGGGTCACTTCCTGCCGATCAGTGATCCCGTAAACCAATTCCGTGAACGGTAACAGTCTCGCCGGAGCGCCGCTCTCGCTCTCCTGATAACGCCCTCCCACATACCATTCGAACAGGCCCTTGTCGGCGGTAGGCACATCGCCCGTAACCAGGGGCGGAGGCGCAAAGCAGTGTGGCGTGACACCCGTAACGCACAGCAACGTAACGAGCAGACGTTTCATGGAGCGCCGTAGCTGAAGTCATCGAACAAGGTCACGCTGTCCGCCTTCGTCCAGAGGCCCACCTTGCCCGCGCCTTTGAAGGTGTTGTCCTCAGCAGAGAAAAGTTCCTTGCCATTGAAAAGAACAACGAAGCGATTCCCCGTGAAGTTCACGCGCAGCGTGTGCCACTGGTTTCCCGCGACCGGCACATTCGCGCCCTTGAACTGCGTCCGCTTGCCCTTGACGAAATGATAAATGCGGACATTGCCTTCCAGTGCGTTCGCTCGCGCGATGTAGTAGTTGTCGGCATCCTGGACGCGCCAGACGACACCGCCAGCTTGATCTTCGCCGCCTGAGACCGGTTTGAACTTCACTTCCACAAAGCCGTCTTTCAGGCTCGTATCGTCTTTAATTGCGAGCGGATAGGTCGCCTCGCCGGATTGCTTCAGCACATTGGACTTGCTCGGCGCAGAGTCGTCGGCGACGACGGACCACTTGGGTTCACCCGTGCCGGTCTTCGTGGCCGTCCAGCCCTTCGGCACTTCGCCGGGTTTGGCGTCATCGAAGTTCACCGTCGCTGCGGATGCGGTGGCGCTCGTCAGACCGATCATGACGAGGAATGTATTCAGCGTTTTCATGGTATTGGATGGTTGGTTCACTTTGCGGATTTTTGCGCGTCGAGAGCTATCTTCAAACTGCGGGCCAGTGACTCGGATTTGCCCTTGCCCCAATAGTGCAGAAAAAGATAACGCGGGTTCTCATGCGTCATGTGGTGATGAATCGCGACAATGTTGATGCCCTCGGAGCGAAGGCTGCGCAGCACTGGCTGCAACTCGTCTTCCAGCACGGCGAAGTCTCCATCTACAGCGGCGTTGTCATCTGTGCCGGCAAAGGCGGCCCAGGTATTCACCCCCATCTCTTTGGTCATCTCGCATCCGCACGGCATCTTTGCGGTGCGACCAATAACCACTTTGAACATGCCGTTGTTCGCCTGTCCCTTCACCCCGAGAATCTCTTCGATTCGAGGGCCGGTAATGGAATTCGCCGATGGCGCAAATCCGCTCCCAAAAACCCTCGCGGGCTCTGGTTTCGCAGAACGGATTTCCTTTTGCTTCGCGAGGGCGGCTTTTACTCCGCCACACAATTTCTCAACCGTGCCTTCGCCGCCAACGTGCATGAAGTAAACGTTTGGATCGTCGAAGAAGAAGTGGTTGTGCAGAGCCGTCACGCTGACGCCGTGTTCAAAGAGCGCGCTCATCACGGGATTGACTTCATCCTCCAGAAGGACCAAATCGCCCGCGATCATCGCTTCTGCATTTTTGCCCTCAATAAACGCTGCCCATGTCGTCAACCCCATGAACGGCGGCATTTTCCAGCCGTCCACGCTCACGGGGAGGTCGGTGCGCGGCGCCGTGACTTTGAAGACGCTTTCCGCTGCGCTCCATATGCCTTTGAGGCCGGTCAGTTGTTCGATGCGATTGGTGTCGAGGCCAGCCAATGCCGGCACCGCCGACCATCCGAGAATCACTAACACTTTGGTTTTCATACGTTTCATGTTCGTCGCTTGTTTCGGTTATCATCAATGCGCGTGGCCGTGTGCCGGAATGACGCCGGAGATGGATGAGAGGCGGATGGCATAGGCCCCCTTGGTCACGACGCGCTCTCCCTCGCTGATACCTTCCAGCACCTGAGCGAAACCACCGCCGCTAATGCCGAGCTTCAATTCACGTTTTTGAAATGTCTCACCGGCCACCTGGACGAAGGCCACAAACTGTCCGCCTTCTTCGATGATGGCTGATTCAGGAATGGCGAGGGTATCCTCTGCCCGTTGTGTTTCGACGTGGAGAGTGACTGCCTGGCCAACGCGCAAACGTCCGTCGACGTTCTTCAGATCATAGACAAGTGATACGGTGCGTGTGGCAGCGTCCACTTGAGGACTGAAAAACACCAGGTGTCCACCGCCTTCGCCCGTGACGGGAACCAATCGGCCGTCCGCACCCGGCTGCTCGTAACTGGCCTGCCTGGTTTCGCTCAGACGAGGAAGGCTTGCCTCGGAAACCTTGGCTTCAATGAAGATTTTGTTCGCATCGAGGATCGTGAACACGGATTTGTCCGCCGGAATGTATTCACCCACCGCGGCGCCAAGCTGCTTCACAATGACCCCGGCAATGGGCGATTTGAGTTCGATGCTCGGTTGCGCGAGGGACGGAACATTCGCACCGGCCGATTGTGCGACGTTCCGGTAAGTTGCCTGTAATGCCAACGCAGCTTCATGACGCGCCTGTGCCGACTTGAAGGCAAATTCAGCTTCCTGCAACTCTCGCGCTGACTTCGCTTCCACCTCAGCGAGCTTTCGAATGCGCACCAGGTTCGTTTGCGCCTCTTCCAGCACCAGTCTGCTTCGGGTTACTTCTCCCTCCGCTTCGACGAACCGGGCGGCAAGTTCCGAAAAGGCAGGTTGTAGCAAGGCCAGCGTCTGCCCAGCTTCGACGCGCTCACTCAAAATCGGCATCGCTTTGCCCGCGGCCGGAAGCAGGCGTCCCGCAATGGGCGGGGTCACGGCGGCAAGCGAACCGGGCCGCGGAGTGACCGTTGCAGGCAAACGCAAATGCTCCACCACGAGCCGCTTTGTTACCGGTTCGGCCTTCGAAAGGATTTTCCACTGCTGTTCCTTGAGAAAGCTAATGCCCTCAGGAGGCTCCGGGAATTCTGCGTGCGCAGCATCATGCGGATCGGCGAAAGCATCCACACTGCCCAAACTTATGGTGTGCTCCTGAATGGCGAGTTGGATCTGCCATTTTCCTGCCTTTGGAAAGGTCAGGCCGGGCAGATAAATGCCGGGCCGCGCTGGCGCAGGTTGCACATGCTCGGTCGCTTCTGAACCGTCCTGCTTCAGCAAGAACTTTACTGGCCCTTCACGGCGGGGTTCGAGTGTTTCCAAATCCGTTACATGGATCACGAACGTCATCGGCTTTCCCACAACGGGCGCTCTGTGCTCGGCAAAGATTTCGTAGCCGTTGGTCCAGACCGTGATTTGCGCCGTCTTATCGTCGTGCTCGTGGTCATTGCCGGCAGAGCGTTTACAACCCGCCAGCGTCAGTGCGATGAGTCCCGCAACCAATGGAGCACAAGCGCGTGCAATCAGAATCATTTTCATGCGACAATAGTTCTCACCCACTCGACGAAAACGCTTCGAACGCGAAGCGGTCACCCGGAGCGGAATCGGGTGACGAGGAAACAGGGAAGTCAACTGACGCCTACGTCAGCCAACACCGGTGCAGTCCTGGACGGACTTTCAGGAAGGAAAGGAGGGTGCGCGCACGGGGAGTGCAGCGCGAAGAGAAAACTGCCAATGGGAGTGCTCCGGCGGAGCCGGACCGGGTGCCTTCGGTCCAACATGGATAGCCCCGGCGTGAGGTTGTTCTGCACTGAGGAGAATCACCGCCACCAACCAGGAAAGGGACGGCTTGAAAACCTGGACCTTCGCGGACGACGCGACACACAAGCCATCGGCGGCTGCGTGATTGTCGGTATCGTGCTCGTGCGGCGCTTCGGAATCAGATTCATGGCCGACGCCTTCATGTTCATCGTGGGCGTGAATCTGATGAATCCACCCCATCGATTGGAGAAACACGTGCGATGTAGCTGGTATCCAAACAGCCACCAGAGCCAGCGCTACGATTCTCTTCCAAAGTCGCACATCCGACATGGGACTCGTTTTCCGACTTCTCGGCAAGCCGCTTTTTGGTGTGGCTCGTCTCCAAATCGCACCGAGAGCGATTACGTCGATCTATAACGTCAGGCCGCAAAAAAAATGGCGCGCCAGTAATCACGATGTTCCCTCTCCGCCAGTTGGCGGAAGTAAATACACAGCCAACCAGGTAGTCGTGGATTTGCAGGCCGAATCCGACAACTGGCTCCATTTCCAAACCTCTGCCGCTGGAAGAGTGGGAGTCAGCGACGTGCGATGCTTTCGCTAATGTGACAGGGCATCGGAATTGCTGCCATTCTTTCCGGCTCGTTCTGGGTCTCCTTAGCTTGGGCTTCCCTGACCGGGTCACTGGCTCTGGCCGTGTTCACGCTCGGCCAAAGCCTTTTATTTTGTCCGGGACCCTCATTCGGATTAACTCACGGAATCTGTATCCTTCCGTCTGACCCGAACCGGATCTCTCGCAGAGGCCCGCCGCCAATCGACGGAACAACCCGATACAAGCGCAGGAAGAGTATCTTGTCGTTTGTGCCAGGGACGGTCGCGCGGTAATGACCCGGGCTGAGTTCGTCTATCGTTGACGAAATGGGTGTCCACGTTCGCAAGTCCTGACTTCCCTCGACTAAGAAGCGTTCTCCGGCGCCGCTGCTCCAGGCCAACCTCACGCCTTGGGCCGAAGTCGTGCGCGCCGACTTGCGATGTTGCGTGACTTCCCCGTCAAGAATGTCGATCTGCCCGATCCGCACCGCGCCGAGTGCCATTCCGCCGATCAAAATCGGCGCGTTGCCATTGATGGTCCCGCCGTTGTTCACGAAGGCGCCGGCGTTCAAGGTGCCCGGATTGTTGATCACGCCCGAAGCGGCGAGAGTCAGGGCGCCGTTGATGATGACGGTCAGACCGGGGTTGCCCACCGTCAGAGTCCCGGCAATCGTCATGGATCCCGGCACAGCCATCGAATGGTTGAATGTAATCGCGCCACCGACCGTGTTCGCCAGAGCGAAGGTCCCGTTGATGGTGGATGTGCCGTCAAATACGAGCTTCCATTCGCCGAGGTTTGCGTTGGCCTCAAGCACCAGTCCGTTGTTGTTCTGGAAGTGAATTGTCCCGGCGCCCTGCAGAACCACGCCGGCCCCCAGGGTCAACCGCTCGGCCGGCGGCGCGCCGTCCACGAACCGCAGCACCGCGTTGGTGGCGAGATCGAATGTCCCGCCCGCCAAGGCCAGGTCCGCACCGGCTTCCAGGTGTACCAAAGTTCCATCATTGATCTGGAACGTGCCGCCGGCGTCGTTGCGCACCGGTCCAAAGAAGCGCTTCGGCCCGCTGCCCGCCGTGTGTTGCACCTCGAAGAGTCCAAGATTGGTGATGCCCACTCCGCGAAGATGGGTCTCGTTGCCGAAACTAACGCTGCGCACCACGACGTGCCCTTCATTGATCAGCCCGGCATTAAAGGTGTGAGTCAATGCGCCGTTCAAATTCAATGTGCCGCCATTGGCCACGCTCATGCGGTTGGACCAGGTCGAGTTATCGGTCTGGGTATACTCGACTCCGTTGGGAACCACCATTGGCGCTCCAACGATTCCTTGCAACCGATCCCCGGTCCGGACTTCGAAATGACTCCCGGCGGTCACCAACTGTGCGGTGGCATGCATCATCCAAACCGCATACGGCAGACTGGTCCGGCTGCCCACGTCCAGAATGTTCTGACTATGGACCTCGATCCGGCCCGAGCCTTGCAGAATCGCTGCATCTGCCAAAGCCAGGGTCTCCGGCGGATTGCTGCCATCCATCAACCGCAACACCGCATCGGAACCCAGGAAGAACGTGCCGCCGGCCACCGTTAGACTGGCGCCCGCTTCCAGATGCAGCAGCGTGTTGTCGTTGATCTGGAAGTCGCCGCCGGCCTCGTTGCGCACCGGCAGGAAGAACCGCTTCGCCGATGCTCCGAGCGTGTGCTGCACTTCAAAGATTCCCCGGTTGGTGACACCGACCCCGCGCAGATGCGTTTCGTTGCCACTCCCAACGCTTCGCACGACCACGTGGCCTTCATTCAGGAGTCCACCCGTAAACGTGTGAGTCAACGCCCCGTTCAAATTGAGTTTGCCGCCGTTGGAGACACTGACCAGGTTGGACCAACTTGTCCCATCCCCCTGAGTGTACTCGACTCCAGCGGGAACGACGACCGGGGCGGCAACCATCCCTTGTAACCGGTCTCCGGCTCGCATTTCGAAGTGACTGCCTGCGGTCACCAACTGCGCATTTGGATGCATCATCCAAACCGCATACGGAACACTGATCCGGCTGCCTAAATCCAGAATGTTCTGGTTATAGACCTCGATGCGACCAGTCCCTTGCAGAATCGCCGCATCCGCCAGCAGCAGACGTTCACCCGGCGGACTGCCGTCCACCAATTGCAGCACCGCGTTGGTTCCCAGCGAGAACGTGCCTCCGGCAACGGTGCAACTGCCACCTTCCTGCAAGTCCAGAACAGCCTCATCATTGATCTGGAAGCTGCCCCCGGCT